>JALYTG010000271.1 GCA_030854405.1 Chloroflexota bacterium
ACCGCAACGGCCTGCGCCCGGCCCGCTTCCTGATCAGGCGTCGCCGACGCCCACGCCTGGCCCGACTCCCGAGGAGGTGGCGCCGACAACGGGCCCGACGCCGTCGCCGACCACGAGCCCGAGCCCGACGGCGACGCCGTTGCTTGGGTCACGCTCGCCGGGAGCTATCCCTGGGGCGGGTGCCGGCCCGGCGGCCAGTTCGGGGCCCTCCGCGGCGCAGGCGGCACAGGTGGGGTCGCAGGGTCCTGCGAACGTCGTTGGCCAGATCCTGTCCGCGGCCGCGGATCAGGTGTCGAGGGCGGTCCAGCCGGCCGCGGTCGCCGCGGTGGCGACGACCTTCACCTTCCCGCTTGCATTGATGCTCGCCGTGCTCCTCTTCCTGCTCGTCCAGAACCGCGTCGATGAGCGCGATCCGAAGCTCCGATTGGCTCCCCATACGGCCGGCGACACGGTCGTGAAGTACAAGGATGAGGTTGACCTGTGATCCAGAGCCACGAACGGACCGATTACACCGCCCTCAGCGACCGGATGGCCTACCTGCTGCTGATGCGGGTCGCGCTGGCGACGATGGTGCTCACCTGGAGCGCGATCCGTCCAGAAGCGCTGGGGGTGCCCTTCGAGGTGCTTGCGGCGTTGACCGCCGGGTACCTTTTCGCCTCCGCAGTGGCGGAATGGGCGCGCCACCGCGCGGGACAGCTTGGTTACGCCGTGCTTAGCGTCCTACTCCTTGTCGACGGGATCTACCTCGCCTATGCGATGTATGCCACCGGCGGGACGCAGAGCCCGATGCGCTTCCTGATCTACCTGCACCTGGTGGCCGTCTCTCTGCTTGCCTCCTACCGGACCGGGCTCAAGATCGCGCTCTGGCATTCGCTCCTCTTTTTCGTGGTGCTCTACGCGCAGGCCGCCCAGCTGCTTCCCGCGGTCGACGTGACGCCTGGCAAGGAGGTCGTGTTCGATAGCCTGCCGGTGCTCAACGTAACGGCCTTCTGGATCTTCGCGCTGGCCACATCGATCTTCTCGGCAATGAACGAGCGGGAGCTCCGACAGCGCCGCGCCGACCTCCAGGCGCTCGTCAACGTCGGCGCCCTCCTCGACGACGTTGGCGACCCCGTCCACCAGGCCCGCATCGTCCTCGACGGCCTGGCGGAGCAGTCCGGCTTCAAGCGTGGCCTGGTGATCGGTGCCTCCGACGGCAACCTGGTGGTGCTCGCTTCTCGGGGCGCGGTCGAGACACCGAGCTTGCCCGTCGCCGCGGACGCGATCATCGCCACCGCCTGGGAGCGGCGCGAAGTTCTGCCGGTGAAGCAGCTTTCGCCGGAGCGCAACCCGCTTCTGGCGGAGGCGCTGCCGAACGTCCGTAACCTGCTGGTCGCACCCATGATCGCGGACGGCCGAGCCGTGGGAGCAATCGTGGTGGAGCATCGGTCCCGCTCGCTGTTCGGCGTCGAGCGTCGTGTCACCTCTATCCTGGCGCAGTTCGCGTCTGTGGCCGCCCTCAACCTGCGCAACGCCGTCCTGCTGCGTCATGTGCAGGATCTCGCCGAGCGCGACTCGCTGACGGGGGCCGCCAACCGGCGCATGTTCCAGGTCGCCCTCGAGCGCGTGCTCGACCGCCCCGACGACGGAGCCGATCCCGCCTCACCGGTCACCGCGGTCCTGTTCATCGATCTCGACGACTTCAAGATCGTGAATGACACGCTCGGTCACGCGGCCGGCGACGCGCTCCTGGTGGCCGTCACGCATCGCATCTCCGGGCTGGTCCGCGAGAAGGACCTGGTCGCGCGCCTGGGCGGCGATGAGTTCGCCATCCTGAGCGACGATGACGCCGAGCTGAATCGATCTCGTGCCATGGCGGAGCGCCTGGTGCGCGAGCTCCGCCATCCTTACCTCATCGGAGAGCAGACGGTGACCGTCACCGCCAGCATCGGGATCGCGACCGCGCGTGCGGCCGGGGAGACGGCCGAGGTCGTCCGCAATGCGGACGTGGCGATGTACATGGCCAAGGCGAACGGTAAGTCCGGCTTCGCCATCTTCGATCCCGGGATGCATGCCGCCATCCGCGAGCGTCACGAGCTCGGTGCCCAGCTGCAGCGGGCCGTCGAGCTCAATCAGCTGCGGCTCGTGTATCAGCCGATGGTGGCGCTGGAGTCGGGCCGCATCGCCGGCCTGGAGGCGCTCGTGCGCTGGGAGCATCCGGAGCGCGGGCGTGTAGCCCCAGGCGAATTCATCGAGATCGCCGAGGAGAACGGCGCCATCCTGCCGATCGGTGCGTGGGTCCTCCGCGAGGCCTGCCAGCATGCCGCGACCTGGCGTCGCTCGGGGATCACGCCCCAGAGCATGTTTATTGCGGTCAACGTCTCCGCTCGCGAAATCCAGCAGCCCGGGTTCGTCAACGCCGTGCGCGAGGCCCTCGCCTGGGCGGAGATGCCAGCCCACCTGCTCATGCTCGAGATCACGGAGACGGCGCTCCTGCGCGCCACACTCTCGACGATCTCGACCCTCGAGTCGCTGCGCGAGCTTGGCGTACGCGTCGTGATCGACGACTTCGGCACCGGCTATTTCTCGCTCAGCCACCTGCGCCAGTTCCCAATCGACGTGCTGAAGATCGCGAGCGAATTTGTTCAGATCTCAGAGGGCGACTCGCGTTCGTCCGCCCTGGCCGGGGGGATCGTCGCGCTCAGCCAGTCGCTCAACATCGTCACGGTGGCGGAGGGGATCGAAACGATCGAGCAGGCCCACCGCATGCGCGCCATGGGCTGCACGTACGGGCAGGGCTACTACTTCGC
>JALYTG010000101.1 GCA_030854405.1 Chloroflexota bacterium
TGACCCGACGCTCATCGCCGTCGACGCCGGCCTCCATGGCATAGACCGCCAGGTCCTCGACGCCGAGGTTCTTCAGCTCGAGCCCGACCCACTCGCGGACCTCTTCGTTGAGATACGGCATCCGTGGCCATTCGACCAGTCGCACCTGACACCTCCCGTTGCCACGTAGCCTAGCCTGTCAGCCGCTATCCTCGCGCGGTGTCCGCTCCCATCAGCTTCACGGCGCGACCCACCGATGCCGGCCGCGCCCGCCTGGGCACCCTGACCACCGCCCACGGCCAGCTCGAGACGCCCCAGTTCATGCCGGTCGGGACACAGGCGACCGTCAAGAGCTTGACCCCCACGGACCTGCGCGCCGCCGGCGCCCAGGTGATCCTGGGGAACACCTATCACCTCAGCCTACGCCCCGGCGCCGAGCGGATTGCTCGGCTGGGCGGGCTGCACCGATTCATGGGCTGGGACGGCGCCATCCTGACCGATTCGGGTGGCTTTCAGGTCTTCAGCCTCGCCCATCTGCGCCGCATCGACGATGAGGGCGTGACCTTTGCGTCACATATCGATGGCGCGCCGCATCGGCTCACGCCCGAGCGCGCGGTCGAGATCCAGGAGTTGCTCGGCAGCGATATCGCCATGACGTTCGACCAGCTGGTTGACCCGAACCTGCCGGCGTCGGAGGTGGGGGAGGCGATGGAGCGCACCCACCGCTGGGCGGAGCGCTGCCTGCGGGCGCACTCGCGACCCGACCAGGCGCTCTTCGGGATCGTTCAGGGCGGGATCGACGCGACGCTGCGCCGCCAGTCGACGACGGCCATCGCCGGCCTGGCGTTCGATGGGATCGCGGTCGGCGGCCTTTCGGTGGGGGAGGGCAAGGACGAGATGGCAGCCACACTCGAGGTGATCGGCGAGGAGCTCGCTGATGACCCGCGTCCGCGCTACCTGATGGGGGTCGGCTCGCCGTTCGACTTCTTCACCGCGGTGGAGCGCGGGATCGACCTCTTCGACTGCGTGCTGCCCACGCGCGTGGCGCGCAACGGTCAGCTCTGGACCTCCGAGGGGCGGCTCAACCTGCGAAACAGCCGGTTTCAGGACGATCCGGGGCCGGTTGATCCCGGGTGTGCCTGCGAGACCTGCCGCAATCACTCGCGCGCCTATCTAGCGCACCTCTTTCGGGCCGAGGAGCTGCTCGCATATCGCCTCTCATCGGTGCATAACGTCACCTATACTCTCGATCTGATGCGGAGGCTGCGAGCCGCCCTGGCGGACGGCTCATTCGCATCGCTGCGCAGCGCCGTGGCGGCGCAGTATGAACACGCCGGGGGGTCCGCCGGTAAGCGCCCGATAACGGACTAGTAAGGCCATTCGGCGCAGACTACCGGCACTCGACCGGCTCAGATCGGAGGTTCGAAGACCAATGGGGAGCCGAGATCGACCGCGGCATCAGGCCAAGCGGAAGCCGAAAGAGAAGGCGCCCAAGATTCAGCCGGCATCGACCTACGAGGTCCCGACGCAGGCCGAACTCGTCAAACCCAAGCGCAAGCCACGCAGCGAGCCCGGCGAAACAGAGTGACCCCCGGCCCACCGGGCAGGTAGAGAAGGAGCCTAGCGACCCATGGAAGCCCCGGTGGCCCAGCCCGAGGTTGCCCGCAACGGCGAGCGCGGTCGCGCCGTCGATGCTGCCATCCTCCAGATCGAGAAGCAGTTCGGGCGCGGCGCGATCATGCGTCTCGGCGACAAGGGCGCCAAGATGCAGATTGAGGCGATCTCGACCGGCTCGGTGGCGCTCGATCTGGCGCTCGGCGTGGGCGGCGTGCCGCGAGGTCGCATCACCGAGGTGAATGGCCCGGAGTCGAGCGGCAAGACCACGCTCTGCTACCACATCGCCGGCAACGCCCAGCGCGCGGGCGGGATCGTAGCCTTCATCGACGCCGAGCATGCGCTCGATCCAACATACGCCCGCAACGTGGGCGTGAACGTCGACGAGCTGCTGGTCAGTCAGCCGGATACCGGCGAGCAGGCGCTCGAGATCGCCGAGACCCTCATCCGCAGCAACGGAGTCGACGCCGTGATCGTCGACTCGGTCGCCGCGCTCGTACCGCGCGCCGAGATCGAGGGCGATATGGGCGACGCCCACGTTGGCCTCCAGGCGCGGCTGATGAGCCAGGCGCTGCGCAAGCTGACCGGCGCCATCAATCGGTCGAACACAGCGCTCATCTTCACCAACCAGCTCCGCGAGAAGATCGGCGTCATGTTCGGCAACCCCGAAACCACCCCCGGCGGCCGTGCCCTGAAGTTCTACGCCAGCGTGCGGATGGATATCCGCCGAATCGAAACGCTCAAGTCGGGGACGGATGCGATCGGCTCCCGCACCCGGGTCAAGGTCGTCAAGAACAAGGTCGCCTCGCCCTTCCGCATCGCCGAGTTCGACATCATGTACAACGAGGGGATCAGCCGCGAGGGTGGCCTCCTCGACGTCGGGATCGCGGCTGGCGTGCTGAGCAAGACCGGCGCATGGTTCAACTACGGCGACACGCGCCTGGGCCAGGGGCGAGAGAACGCGCGGGACTTCCTCAAGGCCAATCCCGAGATCGCCAACACGATCGACGACGAGATCCGTTCAAAGGTGGCCTCGATCGAGGTGGGCGTCGAGGGGATCCCGGAGGCCGAGTGAGGGCCTGACAGGTCGATGCCGGGCCGCCGGACTCCGCGCCCGCCCCGAGAGCCTCCCGATGCGGCCGGCGCCTTGGAGATCGCGCTGCACTTTCTCGGCACGCGACCGCGCACGCGCTGGGAGCTGGAGCGCCGCCTCCAGGCAACCGGCGTCAGCCAGATGGTGCTCGACGGTGTGCTTGCGCGGCTGGCCGAGCTCGGGTACCTGGACGATGAGGCCTTCGCCCGCTACTGGGCCGAGCAGCGCGATCGGCATGCGCCGCGCGGCCGCCGCATGGTGGAGGCCGAGCTTCGGCAACGAGGCGTGCCCCGCGACGTGATTGAGCGGCTGCGCTCCGAGCCAGCCGACCGCCAGCCCGAGGACGATGCGCTGCCGGAGACCGAGGCGCAGCGCGCGCGCATCGCACTCGAGCGGCACCTGCACGGGAGGCCCGTGCCTGAGGATCAGAAGGCCCTCCAGCGAATCGGCATGTTCCTGATGCGGCGCGGCTTCGACCCCGAGACCGTGCGCGGTGTCCTGCGCCACGCCGGCGCTGATAGTGTCGATGACACTCCGTAGCCCAAACGCCAAGACCAGCGCCGGCGTGAGCCGCTAGGCTTCCCCGGTATGCGCTTCGCCCTGATGACCGAGCCCCAGCAGGGGCTGAGCTACGAAGAGATCCTGGCCGCGGCGCGCTCCGCCGAGGACGCGGGGATCGAGGCATTCTTCCGCTCCGACCACTACAGCAGCTTCCCGGGCGCATCCGGGCTCCCTACGACCGACGCGTGGACCACGATCGCGGGCCTGGCGCGCGAGACCTCGAAAATCCGACTCGGCGTGCTCGTCTCCCCGGTCACCTTCCGCATCCCGGGCAGCTTCGCCAAGGTGATCCAGACCGCCGATGAGATGAGCGACGGCCGGGTCGAGGCGGGCTTCGGCGCGGGCTGGAACGATGAGGAGCATGCGCAGCTCGGGATCCCGTTCCCGCGCATCGACGAGCGCTACAGGATGCTCGAGGAAGAGCTGACCATCATCCACGGCCTGTGGACCAAGCCTGACGGTTGGAGCTTCGCCGGCAGGCACTGGCAGGTCCACGACGCGAGGCGGCACGGCGAGATCGCCCGCGGCCCGCGAAGGCATCCGCACATCCTGCTCGGTGGCGCCGGAAAGCGAAGGCTGGCCGCGCTGGCCGCTCGGTTCGCGGACGAGTTCAACCTCAACTCGGCCTCGCCGGAAGCCGCGGCCGAGGCGTACGAGCGGATCCGAGCCGCCTGCCGCGAGATCGGCCGCGATCCGGACGAGCTCGTCTACTCGGCGATGACCGGCGTACTTGTCGCGGAGACCGAGGGGGAGCTGCGCGATCGGGTCGCCCAGCTCCTCGAGCTCGTGGACACCAAGGACGACGCCGGGGAGTGGCTCGCCGAGCGCCGCAAACGGTGGGTGATGGGCACGCCGGACCAGGCCTGGGAGCGGGTGCGCAGCATGGAGGCAGCCGGCGTCCAGCGGATCATGCTGCAGGACCTCCTGCCCCGCGACCTCGACCAGATTCGGCTCATCGGTCAGATCTTCGCCTGACCCAGCGCCGTCCTGGGGCCACCGCCCCTTGGGCAGCTCCAGGGCCAGGCCGGGCTGAGGCTCCGGGGGTGACCCTCGCCAACTTGCGGTACACTCCGGGCCACGTTTGACCCGCCGTTGACGAGGCACGCGTAGCGGCGGCCGCCTGATCGATCAAACTTGGATCGCCCCGGAGCGGGGCGGGATTGCCCAATAGCCGGGCTCCAACGAAAGGAGGAGCACCGATGCCTGACTCCATCCTCGTCGTCCTCGTGGCGGCAATCGCCGCGACCGCCGGCGCGGTGTTCGGCTATGTTGCCCGCCGCCTGCTCTCGGCCGGCTCGGCACGGCACGCCGACACTTACGCGGAGCGGATCGTAGCCGAGGCGCGTGCCAAGCAGAAGGAGATCGTCCTCGAGGGAAAGGACGACGCCCTCAAGATCCAGCGCACGGCTGAGGACGAGGCGCGCGAGAAGCGCGCCGATCTGCAACGACAGGAACGCCTCCTCCTGGATCGGTCCGAGAGCATGGATCGCAAGCTGGAGGCGTTCGAGCGCCGGGAGGAAGGGCTCGAGGAGCGACTGCGAGTGCTCGAGGCCGAGCGCGCGCTGGTGGGGGATTTGCAGCAGCGTCAGCTCGGCGAGCTCGAACGGGTCGGGGGGCTCTCTGCCGCCGAGGCGCGGCACACACTCATCGGCAAGATCGTCGACGAGGCCCAGGCCGAGGCTCAACACCAGGTCCGCGATATCGAGCGCCGTGCGCACGACGAGGGCGAGGAACTGGCACGGCGGGTTCTCACCACGGTCATGCAACGCATCGCGGCCGACCACACTTCCGAGGCTACCGTCAGCGTGGTGCACCTGCCATCGGAGGAGATGAAGGGACGCATTATCGGCCGCGAGGGACGCAATATTCGCGCCCTGGAGCAGGCCACCGGGGTTGACTTGATCATCGACGACACGCCGGAGGCGGTGGTGCTGTCGGGCTTCGACCCGGTCCGTCGCGAGGTGGCGCGGATGGCGCTCACCAAGCTGATCAGCGATGGTCGCATTCACCCCGGGCGGATCGAGGAGACGGTCGCCAAGTGTCGCTCCGAGATCGAGGTGGTGATGCGCCAGGCCGGCGAGCAGGCCGCCTACGACGCGGGCGTGCCCGGCCTGCATCCCGAGCTCATCAAGCTGCTCGGCCGGCTGAAGTACCGCACCAGCTACGGGCAGAACGTCCTCAATCACTGCATCGAGACGGCTCGCCTGTCGGGCCTGCTGGCGGCCGAGATCGGCGTCAACGTGGCGGAATCGAAGAAGGGCGGCCTGCTGCACGACATCGGCAAGGCGGTCGACCACGAGGTCGAGGGGCCGCACGCCCTGATCGGCGGCGACATCGCCAAGCGCTATGGGGTCAATCCGGTGGTCTGCAACGCGATCGCCGCGCACCACCAGGAGGTCGAGCAGGAGTCGACCGAGGCAACCGTGGTGCAGATTGCCGACGCGATCAGCGCTTCGCGGCCCGGCGCCCGCGGCGAGAGCCTCGATAACTACGTCAAGCGGCTCGACGACCTGCAGCAGATCGCCCTCAGCTTCCCAGGCGTCGAGCGCTGCTACGCGATCCAGGCCGGGCGCGAGATCCGGATCCTGGTCCGCCCCGAGGACATGGACGACCTGGCCTCGAGCCGGCTGGCGCGCGACGTGGTCAAGAAGATCGAGGAGGAGCTGCAGTACCCGGGTCAGATCAAGGTGACCGTGATCCGGGAGACCCGTGCGGTCGACTACGCCCGATGATCGATCGCGCCGCCGTGGTGCGATGCCTGGTCATCGGGGACATCATCGGTAAGCCGGGAAGGCTGGCGGTTCGGCAGCTCCTGCCGCAGCTGCGCGAGGAGCTCGACCTCCACCTGGTGATCGCCAACGGCGAGAACGTGGCGGCCGGAATGGGCCTCACCCCGTCGCTTGCCGAGGAGTTGTTGGGCAGCGGAATCGACGTCATTACCAGCGGCAACCACATCTGGGACAAGCGCGAGGTGTACGACTACCTCGATACCGACCGACCGGTGCTGCGACCGATGAACTACCCGGATAGCACGCCGGGCCGCGGCTGGCTGATCCACCAGCTGCCCGACGGGGAGCAGGTGGCGGTCATCAACCTGATGGGCCGCGTCTTTATGAACCAGCTCGACTCACCCTTCGTGGCGGCCGATGCGCTGCTCGATGGGGCGGCCGAGCCGCTCCCACCGGTTCGCATCGTCGACTTTCACTGCGAGATCACGTCGGAGAAGAACGCCATGGGCTGGCACCTCGATGGGCGGGTCAGCGCCGTGGTCGGCACGCACACCCACGTCCCGACCGCCGACGCGCGCCTCCTGCCGCAGGGGACCGCCTACATCAGCGACATCGGCATGACCGGCCCACGCGACTCGATCATCGGCATGAGCATCGAGACGGTCATGCCCCGCTTCCTGACCCACATGCCGACCCGCTTCGAGGTAGGCAGCGGGCCGGTCAGCTTCAACGCCGCGCTGATCGAGGCCGAGCGGGCGACGGGGCACGCTCGTTCGATCGAGCTGATCCAGCGTCTGGTCGAGGTCGGCTAGGCCCCGACCCATGGGGCCGCCATTGCTGGCGATCGTCGGCCCGACCGCCTCCGGCAAGACCGATCTGGCGCTGGCGCTTGCCCGCCAGCTGCCGCTCGAGATCCTTGTCGCCGACTCGCGGCAGGTCTACCGCGGCATGGACGTGGGCACCGCCAAGCCCGATGCCGCCGCGCGCGCGGCCGTCCCGCATCACCTCCTCGACCTCGTGGAGGCCGACCAGCCCTTTACCGTCGCCGACTGGGTGGCGCGCGCCCGCCTGCTGCTGCCCGAGATCGCGGTCCGCGGGCGGCTGCCGCTGGTGGTGGTCGGGACCGGCCTGTACCTGGCCGCGCTGGTGGATGGCCATGACTACGAGCGCCAGGCCTTCTCGCCAGAGACGCGGCAGCGGCTCGCCGCAGAGCTCGAGGCGGAGGGGCTGGCGGCCCTCGCCGAACGGCTGGCGCGGCTGGATGCCGCCGGCGCCGAGCGCATCGACCTGCCCGGCACCACGCTGATGCCCGGCCTGATCGAAGGCCACTCCCACCTCTTCCTCCATCCCTACGACGAGGCGCTCTGGGACGACCAGGTCCTGAAGGAGCCGCTCGCGCTCCGCATGGCTCGGGCGGTGGCCGCGGCCGCTGCCACGCTCCGTGCGGGCATCACCACCGAGCGCGATCTGGGCACCGAGGGTGCCTTCGATTCCGACGTGCAGCTCCGGCGCGCCATCGACCAGGGGATCGTCCCGGGCCCCCGCCTCCTCGTGGTCACCCGGGCGATCGTCGCCACCGGGAGCTATGGCCCGCGACGCGCCGGCTACTCGTTCGACCCTGCGCAGGGGGCGGAGGAGGCGACCGGGGGCGATGAGATCGCGCGGGTGACCCGGAGCCAGATCGGCCATGGCGCCGATTGGGTCAAGGTCTACGCCGACTACAGTTGGGGGCCGCACGGCGAGGCCCGACCGACCTTTACTCTCGAAGAGCTCAAGGCACTGGTAGAAGCGGCGCGAGGCAGCGGCCGGCCCGTCGCCGCGCATGCGATGACTCCGGAGGGAATGCGGCGCGCCGTCCTCGCAGGTGTGGAGACGGTCGAGCATGGCGATGAAGGAACGCCGGAAGTCTTCCGGCTCATGCGCCAGCGGGGTGTCACGC
>JALYTG010000015.1 GCA_030854405.1 Chloroflexota bacterium
GTCGTGCACCCCGTCGACGGTCTTCGCCTGCCGCCCGGCGGCGAGCGCCTGCAGCTCCAGCTCGAGGTCGCCGACCGCCGCGGGGTCAAGGAGCTCGCGCAGCTCCTCCGCGCCCAGCAGCTCGGCGAGCAGCTCCCGATCGAGGGCCAGCGCCTGCGCCCGCCGCTCGGCGAGCGGCGCGTCGCCCTCGTACATGAAGCTGCCCACGTAGTCGAACAGGAGCGACGAGGCAAACGGCGAGGCGGTCGCGGTCTCGACGCTGACAATCCGCAGAGCGCGGGAGCGGATGGCGGCCAGCACCTCGCGAAGGGCCGGCACGTCGAACACGTCGCGCAGGCACTCGCGGTAGGTCTCCAGCACGATCGGGAACGACCCGTACTGCGATGCCACCGCCAACAGGTCGGCGGAGCGCTGGCGCTGCATCCAGAGCGGGGTGCGCTGTCCCGGACGGCGGCGTGGCAGCAGCAGCGCTCGCGCGGCGTTCTCGCGGAAGCGGGCGGCGAACAGGGCAGAGCCACCGAGCTCCGCCATGAGCAGCTCCTCCAGCTCGTCGGGGTCGATGATCACTGCGTCGTCGAGCGGCGCCTGGTCAGCCTCTGGCAGACGAACCGCAATCCCGTCATCGGACCAGATCGTCTGCACCTCGAGCCCACGCTGGCGGAGCCGCGCCTCGATCGCCATCGACCACGGCGCGTGGACGCGGCCGCCGAACGGGGAGAGCAGGCAGACGCGCCAGTCGCCCAGCTCGTCGCGGAAACGCTCGATCACGATCGTGCGATCGGTCGGCAGGGAGCCGGTCGCCTCACGCTGCTCGCCGAGGTAGGCCACGAGGTTGGCGGCCGCCTTCTCGTCGAGGTGATGGTCTGCCTGCAGGCGTGCGACGGCGAGATCGGTCTCGAGAGGCTCGTGCGAGCGCAGGAACGAACCGATGGCGCGCCCCAGCTCGACCGGCCGGCCGATTGCGTCCCCGTGCCAGAAGGGCATCTTGCCCGGCTCACCGGGAGCCGGCGTCACGATCACGCGGTCCGGCTTGATCTCCTCGATCCGCCAGCTCGAGGCACCCAGCAGGAACACCTCGCCGACCCGCGACTCGTACACCATCTCCTCGTCCAGCTCACCAACGCGCCGCCCTCCCTTTCCGTCGTGGCCCGGCAGGAATACGCCGTAGAGCCCGCGGTCGGGTATGGTCCCGCCCGAAGTGATGGCCACCACGCGGGCGTCGTTGCGGCTCTGCAGCGTGCCTGCCTGGCGATCCCACACGATCCGCGGTTTCAGCTCCGCGAACTCGTCGGAGGGATAGCGCCCCGACAGCATGTCGAGGACCCCCTCGAGCTGCTCGCGGCTCAGATCACGAAAGTTCTCAGCCTTCGTGACGAGGGCATGCAGATCGTCGACGGTCCAGGTGTCCAGCGCGCAGATGGCCACGATCTGCTGCGCCAGCACGTCGAGCGGGTTGCGCGGGATCTTTGTCTCCTCGATTGCCCCCGCCTTCATGCGTTCGACGACGACCGCCGACTCGACCAGGTCGCCGCGGAATTTCGGGAAGATCTTGCCCGTCGAAGGCTCACCCACCTGGTGACCCGCGCGACCGATCCGTTGCAGCCCGGCGGCGACGGACGGCGGCGCCTCGATCTGGATCACCAGGTCGATCGCTCCCATGTCGATCCCCAGCTCGAGGGTGGAGGTCGCCACCAGCGCCGGCAGCCGCCCATCCTTCAGGGCCTCCTCGATCTCGAGCCGCTGCTCCCGCGCGATCGAGCCGTGGTGTGCGCGCACCAGCTCCTCCCCGGCCAGCTCGTTCAGCCTCGCGCTTAGGCGCTCGGCCAGCCTGCGCGAGTTGACGAAGATAAGCGTCGACCGATGCGCCCGAATCAGCTCGAGTATCCGGGGATGGATGGCGGGCCAGATGGAATGACGCGCCTCCGGACCAGCGGCGGGTCCGCCCGGGGCGTCCGCGGGGTCGATCGCCTCACCCATGCGGCTCATGTCCTCGACCGGCACGATCACCTCGAGGTCGAGCTCCTTGCGCGACCCGGCGTCGACGACCTCGACCTCGCGGCCGACGCCGCCGAGGAATGCCGCGATGGCGGAGAGCGGGCGCTGCGTCGCCGAGAGCCCGATCCGCTGCGGCTCGCGCTTGGTCAGCGCGGAGAGCCGCTCGAGCGAGATCGCCAGGTGGGCGCCCCGCTTTGCGCCCGCCATGGCGTGGACCTCATCGACGATGACGTATTCGACGCCGCGTAGGGTCTCGCGCGCCTGACTGGTCAGCAGCAGGTAGAGGCTCTCCGGCGTGGTGACGAGGATGTCGGGTGGGCTCTTGACCAGCTGCCGCCGTGCATCGGCCGGGGTGTCGCCGGTACGCGACGCGACGCTGACGTCCGGCACCGCGACGCTCAGCCGCTCGGCGGTGCGCCGGATCCCGGCGAGCGGCGCTCGCAGGTTGCGCTCGACGTCGTAGGTGAGTGCCTTCAACGGGCTGACATAGAGGACGCGCACGGTCTTCCGATTGGGAGCCCGTTCGGTCATGAGCCGATCCACGCACCAGAGGAAGGCGGCGAGGGTCTTGCCGCTGCCGGTCGGCGCGTGGAGGAGCGTATGGCGCCCGCGACTGATGACCGGCCAGCCCAGCTCCTGGGCATGGGTCGGCTCCGCGAACGCCTCCGCGAACCAGGCGCGGGTCGGCTCGCTGAATGCCTCCAGGGGGTCGGCGGCGGGGGAACGAGAGGAGACGGTCACGGTATGGTCCAGTCTATCGGGCCCTCAGGATCGGACCTATTCCTGCCACCCTGCGACAAGAATTCGCTCTTGCCCAATACGAGCACCAGTCGTGGTAAGGCGCCGCAATCGATGAATCCTTGTCCGATACGACCACCAGTCGTCATAAGAAGGCCGCGGGGCCAATGAGGGGCAACCGGGCGCCGCGCTCACCCTCGCGCCGGCGAGCCGACCGGCTTGCGTGGGCGACAATTCCTGCTTAATACGACCATCAGTCGTATCGGACAGCAATCCGGCGAGTCGCCGCGCTCCGGCGACCCGGGCGCGCTCCGGCGAGTCGCCGCGCTTTCTCAGGCGACGCGCCACACCCGCCAGAGCGCGGCCGGGTCGGAGAGCGGGTCACCGTGCACCAGGAAGAAGTCGGCCGGGCCGCCCTCACGAATGATGCCCGCCTCCGGCTCGCCCAGCAGCTCCCCGCCACGCCAGGTCGCTGCCGCCAGCCCCTCCCAGGGCTGGAGCCCAGCCTCGACGAGGGACGCAACCTCCCAGGCGAGCTGGTTCGCGCGCAGTGAGCCGCCGCCGAAATCGGTTCCCGCTGCAATGCCCACACCGGCGGCATGAGCCAGCCGAATGCTTTCGGATGCGCGCTCCAGCCGCTCCAGGATGCGGACTCTCCCTTCCTCGTCCGCGAACCGCGGCAGCGAGGTGGTTCGACCGAAGGAGAGCCACGAGTGCATTACCGCCAGGGTGCTCACCAGCCGTGTCCCGAGCTCCGCCATGCGGCGAGCGAGGGCGGAGTCCAGCTCGAAGCCGTGCTCGATGACGTCGACCCCTCCCTCGACCGCGACCTGTGCCCCGTTCAGGCGGCCGGCGTGGGCCGTGACGCGGACAGCGCGCGCGTGGGCAGCCTCGACCACCGCCGAAACCTCTGCGATCGTCCACGGCGGACTCTCAGGGTCCGGGCCGTCGAGGTAGAGCTTGACGAGGTCCGCGCCGTCGTCGAGCTGTCTCATAGCTGCAGCGAGGAGCTCGTCGCCGTTCGACGCCTCGGCGGTGGCTAGGCCAGCGATGGTGCCGCTTCGCATCACCCAGGAGCCCGCAGCACGGATGTACGGCCTATCTCGCCTGCCGTGCCAGCGGTCGCGCACGCCCAGGGCAAGCGCGCGCTCGCGACCGTCGACCGGATCGGCGCCAATAGGCGAGCCAACGTCGCGCAGCCAGCGGACGCCCGCGGCGTGCGCCAGGGCGCCATTCGCTTCGGCCACGGCGACCAGGCGATCGGGTGGGTCGGCGAAGCGTTCGATCCAGTGCGCTCCGCCGGGGCCCGTGACGTGGCTGTGAGCGTCGACCATTCCGGGTACGACGGTGGCTCCGCTGGCATCGACCACCGCGGCGTCGCTGGCATCCTCTTCACCATCGAACGGTCGGATCCATCGGATCATGTCGTGCTCGACGAGGAGGCTGAGGTCGAGCAGCAGCTTGTCGGAGCGCGCATCGGTCAGGGCCGCCCCGCGGTAGAGCACGCCTGCCATCAGGCGCGTTCTTCCGGCCGATGTTTGCCGATTCGGCCGAGATGCGTGTCGGTGAAGGCGGTCGGCAGCTTGAGGCCGTAGCCCAGCGCCCGATCCATGCCGACGTGCGCAGCGATGAGGTACGCCGCGAGCAAGAGGCCGGGGACCGCCAGCCACCAGCCCGCGGCGAACACGAGTACCGCAAGCGCCCAGTTGTGCACGAGGTTGTAGGTCAGCGCCCCCACCCGTGGGCCGCCCAGGTAGCCAGCGATCGAAAGGTCTGGCGCGAAAAGGAGCGGTAGGCCGAGCGGATTCCCACCGCTGCCGAGATACAGGCCGACACCGGCCAGAAAGACGGCGATCGACTCGACACGCAGGATCCCGTTGACAAGCCCCATCGCGCCGATTGTCGCTCAGCCGACCAGCGACCGATACAGCTCAGCCGTCTCCTCCGCGATCGCGCGCCAGCTGAAGTGCTCGATCGCGCGTCGTCGTCCCGCGCGGCCCATCACGTCGCGGGTGACCGCATCCGCCATCAGGCGGTTGATGGCGCCGGCCAGGTTCATCTCGAACCGGTCGGGATCGACCGGCGACATCGGGTCATCCAGGCTCAGCTCGACCGGCACCAGGAGCCCTGTCTCACCGTCGGCGACCACCTCCGGGATGCCGCCGACTGCGCTTGCCACGACCGGCGTCTCGCACGCCATTGCCTCCAGGTTGATGATGCCGAACGGCTCGTAGACCGACGGGCAGCAGAAGACCGCCGCGTGGCTGTACAGCTGGCGCGCCGCCTCGCGGCTCACCATCTCCGGGATCCAGACCACGTTCGACCGATGCGTCCGTGCGGCTGCAACTCCCTCCTGCATCTCCGCGGCGATCTGCGGCGTGTCCGGCTGCCCCGCGCACAGAACGACTCCGATGCCCGGATCGAGATGCTCAATCGCGCGCACGAGGTGGACGATCCCCTTCTGGCGCGTGACCCTGCCGACGAAGAGCACGTACGGCACCGCCGGATCGACCCCGTAGCGCTCGAGCGCATCGGTCGCCGCATCGCGCGCGTAGAAGTCGGTGTCGATGCCGTTGTGAATGACGGGCACCCGCTCCGGCGGGATCGCGAAGAGGCGGAGCACATCGTCGCGCGTCCCCTGGCTGACGGCGATGACCGCGTCCGCCATCCTCAGTGCGCTCCGCTCGATCCAGAGCGAGACTTCGTATCCGCCGGCCAGCTGCTCTCGCTTCCAGGGGCGCAGTGGCTCGAGCGAGTGCACGGTGACGACCAGGGGGATGCCGTAGGCGAGCTTGACCAGGATCCCGGCCAGGTGCGTGTACCACGTGTGGCAATGGACCAGATCGGCGCTCACGGGGTCGGACAGGAAGCCCAGGTCTCGGCTCAACGCACCCAGCATCGGCCGAAGCGGTTCGGGGGCGCTACTGAGGTCGTGCGGAGCCGGATAGCCGCGAATGCGCAGCCCGTCGGCCTGCTGGACGTGGGCGCCGAAGGTCCGGATGTCGAGCTCGATCAGGCGGCGGAGCTCCCGCGTCAGCTCGCCGACGTGCACGCCAGCCCCGCCGTAGATCTCGGGTGGAAACTCGTTGGTGAGGATCAAAGCCTGCACTCGCGCAGCATACGGCCGGATCGCGCCAGTCTCGGCGATTCGAGGAGCCGAGATACTCCCCTGTAGTATCCTGTCGAGGCCGTGACGACCGAAACCAGCCTCACCTCGCAGGAGCTCACGCTGCCGATCGAGGGCATGACCTGCGCCTCCTGCGTGAACCGCATCGAGCGGTACCTGAACAGGGCTGACGGCGTGCGCAGCGCCAACGTGAACCTCGCCACCGAGCGCGCGACGGTGGAGTACGACCCCGGGCTGATCGATCGGAGCGGGATCGTGAGCGCCATCGAAGCGGCCGGATACGATGTCGCACCGACGGGCGGCGAGCCGCTCGCCAGGGACGCGGATCAGCGCGAGCTGCTGTGGAGCGCGCTGGCCGCAACGGGCATCGGGCTGACGATGATGGCGGTCATGCTCTGGCCGGGAGGCACCCCGTGGCCGATGGAGCGGGTCAACGTCTGGTTCCTGGCCCCCGCCACCATCGTCGAGTTCGTGTTTGGCCGACGCTTCCTGCTGGCCGCGGAGCGAGGCCTGCGGCACGGCGACCTGAACATGAACACGCTTGTCGCGATGGGCACGCTGGCGGCTTACGGCTACTCGCTGCTCGTGACCCTCTTCCCGGAGGCGGTCGCCTCCGCCGGGCTCGGGATGGAGACCTACTTCGACAGCGCCGCTGTGATCATCGGCCTGGTGCTCCTTGGACGCTGGCTGGAGGGCCGCGCCAAGCACCAGGCGGCGAGCGCCGTCAGAGCCATGCTCGCGCTTCAGCCGGACACTGCCCGGGTGGTACGCGGGGCGCGCGAGATCGATATCCCGCTGAGCGAGGTGGATGTCGGGGACCTGGTCCGTGTGCGCCCCGGCGAGAAGCTGCCGGTGGACGGCGTGGTGACCGAGGGCGCTTCGGCGGTCGACGAGTCGATGCTGACCGGCGAGTCGCTGCCTGTCGGGAAGGGCGAGGGCGACGAGGTGATCGGTGGCACCCTGAACGGCACGGGCAGCTTTCTTTTCCGCGTCGAGCGGGTCGGCGTAGACACCGCACTCGCGCAGATCATGCGGCTGGTGGAACAGGCGCAGGGCTCAAAGGCACCCATCCAGCGCCTTGCCGACCGCGTCACCGGATGGTTCGTGCCGGCCGTGGTGGGAGCGGCCGTGCTCACCGCTGCCGCGTGGCTCATGTTCGGCCCCGAGCCGAGGCTCACCTACGCGCTCACAAGCGCCATCGCGGTGCTCATCATCGCCTGCCCATGCGCCATGGGCCTGGCAACGCCCACCGCGATCATGGTCGGCACCGGCAAGGGCGCCGAGAACGGGATCCTGCTGCGTGATGGGGCCGCGCTCGAGCGGGCTCAGCGCGTGACGACTGTCATCCTCGACAAGACGGGTACCCTCACTCGCGGCCGGCCGTCCGTGACCGGCGTCATCTCGCTTGCGGGTCGCCATGAGCGGGAGCTCCTGCGCCTCGCGGCCGCAGCCGAGCGCGGTAGCGAGCATCCCCTCGCCGAGGCGATCGTGCGCCACGCCGAGAGCCAGGGTCTGACCCTGCCATCCGCGGACCGATTCGAGGCACTCGCGGGACAGGGCATTCGCGCTGACGTCGAGGGCAGGCAGATCGTGATCGGGACCGAACGGCAGCTCGCTGAATCTGGCGTGGACGCATCCGTCCTGCGTGAGGCGGCGGGCGCGGCTGACGCCCTGGGGCAGGCCCCCGTCTTCGTGGCGATCGACGGCGTCCTGGCCGGCCTCATCACCGTCGCCGACACGGTGCGGGCCGACGCTCGCCGTGCCGTGGGCCGGCTCCAGCAAGCAGGGCTGGAGGTCTGGATGCTCACCGGCGATCGCGCTGCGACCGCGGCGGCGATCGGGGAATCGGTCGGAATCGGCCCGAACCGAATCCTGGCCGAGGTGCTGCCCGGCCAGAAGGCGGCCAAGGTGGCCGAGCTGCAGCGCGCCGGAAGCGTGGTTGCGATGGTCGGGGACGGGATCAACGACGCCCCGGCCCTCGCGCAAGCAGACCTCGGAATCGCGGTTGGCACGGGCGCCGACGTCGCGCGCGAGGCGTCGGATATCACGATCATCGGCGACCGGCTGGAGAGCGTCCCGACGGCCCTCCGCCTCAGCCACGCGACCCTGCGCACCATCAAGCAGAACCTGGGCTGGGCCTTCGGCTACAACATCGTCCTCATTCCGGTCGCGGCCGGGGTGCTCTTCCCGATTGCCGGAATCCTGCTGAATCCCGCGCTGGCCGCGGGTGCCATGGCGCTCTCGAGCGTGAGCGTGGTGGGCAACTCGCTGCGGCTGCGCACCTTCCGCCCGGAGCGGCAAACGAGATTGGAGGCGAAACCGATGACCCACATCCAGGAGCGATCAGACGCGGTCATCGACCCGGTCTGCGGCATGACGGTCGATTCTCGCTTCGCCCGGGACAAGGGGCTCGTGGTTGAGCACGCGGGGCAGACCTACCACTTCTGTGGCAGGGGCTGCATGCTGGACTTCGGCGAGGATCCGCCAACATACCTGGCACCGGGCTACGTTCCGCACATGTAGCTCCACCTGATCCGTGGCGAAGTGGCCATAATCTCCAGCAGATCGGACCTGGAGAACTGCTGGGCGAGATGTATCCGTGGTCTCGCGACCTCGCAGGGCGGCTTTACGAGCACGTGCTCGACAGTCGCGCACTCGCGGACAACCCGCTTGGCGATCCTCACCTGCGGCCGCTGTGGGTGTACACGCCGCCGGGCTACGAGGAGGCCGCCGCGCGCCGCTATCCGACCATCTACCTGATCCAGGGCCTGACCGGGCAGCTCGACATGTGGCGAAACCGCTCCGCCTTCAGCTCCACCACGCCAGAAGATGTCGACGCGCTCTTCACCGAGGGTTGTCCACCGACGATCGTCGTGTACGTCGATGCATGGACCAGCCTCGGTGGCAGCCAGTTCCTCGACTCACCGGCCACCGGCCGCTATCACACCTACCTGTGCGACGAGGTGGTGCCATGGGTCGACTTGAGCTACCGGACCGTGGCCGATCGCGATCATCGCGCCATCGCCGGCAAGTCGAGCGGCGGCTACGGAGCGATGGTGACCGCCATGCTGCGCCCGGAGCTCTTTGGCGCCTTCGCAACGCACGCCGGCGATGCGCTCTTCGAGGTCTGCTACGGACCGGACTTCCGCGAGGCCGTCCGGGCGCTGCGCGACGGTTACGAGAGCTCCTACGCTGCCTTCTGGGCCGACTTTCGCTCGCGCCGGGGACGGTCGAAATCGACCGATGGGGTTCTCCTTAACGTGTGGTGCATGGCGGCCTGCTATTCGGCCGATGCGGACGGCACCGTGCGCCTCCCCTTCGAGGTGGGGACCGGGCGCCTCATCCCCGACATCTGGGAGCGTTGGCTGCATTGGGACCCGGTACGCATGGCCGCCCGCCACACCGAGGCGCTGCAATCGATGCGAGCGATCTGGATCGATGCCGGACGCAGCGACGATTTCTACCTCGACCTCGGAGCGCAGGCCTTCCACGCTGAGCTGAGTGCGCTCGGGATCGATCAGTCAGTCCGCTTCGAGCTGTTCGAAGGGACCCACGGCGGAATCGCATGGCGCTATCCGCTGGCAATCCGGTACCTGGCCGACGCCCTCGTACGGTGAGCAACGCAGCATCCGTCGCACTGGATGGTATGAATCGTGCTCGCCTGCGAGCTGGGCGTGCCGCCAGATTGGTGTACGTGCGCCGAAAGAGTGGCATAGGGGGCCACCCAACGCATACCGTGCTTGTCGTCGACGACGAACCCGCGATCCGCCAGCTGCTCGACGATCTGCTGAGCGCAGAGGGGCATGCCGTGCTGAGCGCGACCGACGGTCGCAACGCTCTCGAGCAGCTGCGCTCCGGGGCGCGGCCCTGCGTGATCCTGCTGGACCTGATGATGCCGCTCCTCGACGGGTGGCAGACCGCGCAGGAGCTGCGGGGCGATCCGGAGCTGCGCACGATCCCCTTCGCAGTCATCGCCGCCAACCCTCGCTACGAAGCGGAAGCTTATCGGATGGGCGCCGCAGCGTGGCTCGGCAAGCCTCTCGACGTCGCCGCCCTGCTCGAGACGGTCGAGCACCTCTGTCAAGCTGCCTGACGCAGGATGGGGATCGACGCCCAGGAGATCTTTCGATCTCGAGAAGGACTCGACGCTATCCTCGACCACGTCAGCGATGGCGTGACGGTGCAGGACCGAGCGGGCCAGATCGTGTACGCAAACCGCGCCGCATTGCCCGCGATCGGCTTCAGCAGCCAGGAGGAGCTACTGCGGGCACCGCTCGCCGAGGTGATGCGCCGCTTTGCGCTGTTCGATGAGGCCGGGAAGCCCTTCGCGCTCGACCGGCTTCCAGGCCGTCGCGCACTCGCGGGAGAGGATCCGCCATCGGTGGTCGTGCGCTACCGGCCACGGGGCGAGGGCGAGGAGCGGTATGCGAGGGTGACCGCCCGGGCAATCACGGGTTCCGATGGCGCCGTCGAGTTCGTCGTCAACACCTTCCATGACATCACCGAGCTGAAGCGCGGCGAGCAGGCGCTGCGGTTCCTGGCGGGCGCCGGTGTTGCACTGTCGACATCGCTCGACTACGAGGAGACCCTCGGCAGGGTCGCCCGTCTGGCCGTGCCGGCGGTGGCCGATTGGTGCGCCGTCGACGTTGTCGATCGCGAGGGCGATCCGCCACGTCGGGTCGCCGTCTGGCATCGCGACCCTGAGAAGCGCCAGCTGGCGGCGGATCTCGAGGCGCGCTTTCCCGCGGACCCCGACGCCAAGCACGGCGTCGCACAGGTGATCCGGACGCGCCAGCCCGAGATGGTGAGCGCCCTGACCGATGAGCAGCTCGCGGCTGCGGGCGCAGCAACCGGGCGCGGTGACGAGTACGGCAGCCTGGTGCGGAGCCTGGGGCTCCGCTCCTACATCATCGTGCCGCTGATTGCCGGAGAGCGAACGGTCGGAGCGATCACGCTCGTCGCGGCCGAATCGGGGCGCCGCTACGGACCGCAGGAGCTGGCCATCGCCGAGCTGCTCGCGCGCCGGGCCGCACTCGCGGTCGAAAATTCGCGCCTCTACCGGGAGGCGGAGGAGGCGATCAGGACCCGCGACTCGTTCCTGGCAATGGCCGCCCATGAGCTGCTCACCCCACTCACCGTCGTCCGCGGCTACAGCCAGGGGCTCGTGCGCCTCGTCGAACGGCGGCGCGACCAGCCGGCCGCGGGAGTCGAGACGATCACAGTCGAGGCCGATCGTCTCCTGCGCGGCGCGCACAACGTCGACGCCAGCGCTGAGCGGCTCACCAGCCTGATCCATGAGCTGCTCGACGTGAGCCGACTGCAGCACGGGGCCCTGGAGCTACAGCTGACACCGGTCGATCTGCGCGAGCTGGTAGGCGGGGTCATCGATGCCGCCCGCGGCCAGCAGGCGGAGGGTCGCTATCCGGCGGGCATCCAGGTCCGCGCCAGCCTTCCCGAGACGCCGATCGTCGGCACCTGGGACGGCGCGCGACTGGAGCACGTCCTCTTCAACGTGATCGACAACGCCATGAAGTACTCGCTTCCGGAGGCCGAGATCGCGGTCGAGGTCAAAGCCGCCGACGATGTGGCCTCCATATCGGTGCTCGACCACGGCATCGGAATCCCGGCCGATCAGCTCGAGTCGATCTTCGAGCCATTCGGCCGCGGCTCCAACGTGGCCGAGGCGGGCTTCCCAGGCTTTGGAATGGGGCTGGCCATCGGGCGCGAGATCGTCCAGCGCCACGGCGGGTCGATGGTCGCCGAGAGCGAAGGCCCGGGGCGAGGGGCCCGAATGACGCTTCAGCTACCGGTCAGCTAGGCGGCGACCACCCGGTCACGTCCGGCGCGCTTGGCCATGAAGAGGGCCACGTCAGCGCTGCGCAGGAGCGCCTCGCGCGTCGGCTCCGCATCGTCGAGCTGGGTGCAGCCGGCGGAGACGGTCACATGCAGGATCTCGCCCTCCTGGCCGGGCACGACATGCCGCCCCAACGCTCCACGCACCTGCTCCGCGATGCGCTGGGCATCTGCCAGCGGCGCGCCGTCGAGGATCACGATGAACTCCTCGCCACCCAGCCGGGCCACGAGGTCGCTGGCGCGGAAGCGGCCCTGCAGGATCTGAGCGAAGAGTCGCAGCACTGCGTCGCCCACCTGGTGACCGTGTTGCTTGTTGAAGTGCCCAAAGTGGTCGAGGTCGAAGATCACCGCGGAGAGTGGCCCGGCCCCGTTCAGCCGATCGCGGCGCCGCGCCGCCAGCGTCCGCTCGAGCGTCTCGTCGAAGTAGCGGCGGTTGTACAGGCCGGTCAACGCGTCGCGGATCGCGAGCTCCTCCACGTCGACATGCAGGAAGGCGTTCGAGATGGCCAGCGCGGCATGGCCGGCCAGGAGCTCCAGGGCTTCGATCTCAATCGGGCGGAGCGGAGTGGTCCGACCAATCGTGATCGCACCGATGACGACTCCTCCCCTCAGGAGCGGCACTCCCACGCCAATCGGGACGTCCGGCACCGCCTCGTTCCTAACGCTGGCGGGGTACTGCGCCCGACCGAAGTGCTCGTCGATGACGACGGCACGCTCGCGGATCGCACGTCCGGCCATCCCCTCGCCCGGGTGGATCTCACGGCCGACCGCGTCTGGCGTGATGCCGATCCCGGCCACGACGAGGTAACTCCTCGTGGGACGATCGAGGACGGTGATGGCGACCAGCTCGGCGCTGACCATGCCGGCGACCGCCTCAGCTACCGCCGGAAAGAGAAGCTTCGGGTCGAGGCTGCTGTTGACCGCATCGGTAAAACGGTGAAGGTCATTGAAGACGCTGATCCGCTCGGTCAGCGCGCGCCGATCCTGGCCGAGCGCCACCGCGGCCGACACCCGCTGCGACAGAATCGCGACCAGGTCGCGATCCGTCCGGTCCAGCCGTCGCGAGGTCGACTCGACGTTGAGGATCCCCATGAAGCGACCGTCGACCGACAGCGGAGCGCAGATCTCGCTGACGACCGCTTCGTCCAGGGCAACGTAGTCGGGGTCGGTGCGCACGTCGGGTACGAACGCCAGCTCGTGGGTGCGCATGACGCGGCCGATCACGCCAATCGAGCCGTCGAATGTTGGGATCGGCTGCGAATAGCCGCGCTGCGCCCCAATGCGCAGGGTCGCTCCGTCGGTGAGGTAGATCGATACGAGCCGATAGCCGAACCGCCCGACGAGGACGCCGACCACCTGGTCGAGCATCTCGGGCGTCGGTCCGCTGGTGGCCAGCACTCGGCCGATCGATTCGATGGCGGCGATCTGTCGCGTCCGTCGGCGGTCGAGGATCGCTGAGGTGCGGACCTGACGCGCCGCGCTTTGCAGGGCGCTCACGATGGACCGTGTTGCGAACGCCAGGAGGATGCTCACTCCCGCGAGGGCGATCCCACGGACAGCGATCTGGGACGTTCCGCCAAGGCGGCCGAGCTCGGGCGCAAGGTAGATGGCGGACGCGACCGCCGCAACCACTGCGCCCTGCGTAAGACCCACTGCCGCGGCCGCCGCCACCACGGGCACGAAGAGCGAGGCCAGTGGTTTCGCCGGGCCGCCGACCAGCTCGGAGAGTGTCCCGACGAAGGCGAGCACGACGGCGAAGCGCAGCAGCGACCACGCGACCGGCCAGCTTCGCTGGAATCGCCCTGGGAAGTGTCCCAACCACGCCTGCAGGGGGACAAAAAGGGCACTGATCACGGCGGCCCGGAAGAGGTCGCCACTGTTGCCGGAGATGAGCGCAACAGCCAGCGCGACCGGCGCCAGCAGGAGCGTGTTGAAGAGATACACGTCTGCGGCGAGCCAGCTGGGTATCCCCTTGATCGGGGCCAGGCGAAGCGCGTCAGGAAGCCGGGCGCTCGAGCGCGGTCTGGTGGTGGCCATCGCCGCGCACCGTACCGAAGTGCACGCGTCCGACCAATCAACCCGAAGTACCAGCCCGGTTCGCGGGTGACTACTATTCAAGCCGCATGACTGCGGCGCCATCGGCAGGGCTCGCGGACGCCCTGCGCGGACTCGACCGCGACGGCCGGCTCCTGTTCGCCACCCGCGTCATGCGGATGTTCGGCTACGGCTTCCTGGCCGTGGTGCTGGCCCTGTACCTCGCCGCTCGTGGCTTCGACGGCGTGGCGATCGGCATCATCCTCGCGCTCACCCTGGTCGGCGACACGCTCATCTCGCTCTGGCTCACCACGCATGCCGACCGGTACGGCAGACGCCTGGTGCTCGTCATCGGAGCAGTCCTGATGGGAGTGGCGGGGATCGTCTTCGCGGCGACCGACGCCTTCCTCCTCCTCGTGATCGCTGCGATCGTGGGAGTCATCAGCCCCAGCGGGAATGAGGTCGGCCCATTCCTCGCGGTTGAGCAGGCGGCCCTCAGCCAGACCACGCCGGCGGTGCGACGAACCCCGGTCTTCGCCTGGTACAACCTCGCCGGGTCGATCGCGACCGCGGTCGGCTCGCTGGCCGGGGGCCTCATTGCCTCGGCGTTCCAGCGCGCCGGGGCGACCCAGCTGGAGAGCTACCGGGCGATCGTGATCGGCTACGCGATCGTCGGCGTCTTGCTGACCGTCGGCTTCGCGCGAGTGAGCCCGGCGGTCGAGGCCCCCCGAGCCGATCGCTCGGCTGCCGATGGGCTGGGCCGCCTGGGCCTGCGACCCGCCTCCCGGTCGGTCGTATTGAAGCTTGCTGGCCTCTTTTCGATCGATGCGTTCGGGGGTGGCCTCGTGCCACAGAGCCTCCTTGCGTACTGGTTCCACCTGCGGTTCGGGGTCGAGCCGGCCTTGCTGGGGACCATCTTCTTCGGGGCCAACATCCTGGCCGCAATCTCGTCCCTGCTCGCGGCAAGGCTCGCGGCGCGAATCGGCCTGATCAACACGATGGTCTTCACCCATCTGCCCTCGAACGTGCTGCTCATCCTCGTGCCGCTGATGCCAACCCTGCCGCTCGCCATCGCGGTGCTGCTGGCGCGTTTCAGCATCAGCCAGATGGACGTTCCGACCCGGCAGTCCTACACCATGGCGGTGGTCGATCCGGACGAACGATCGGCGGCGGCCGGGGTGACCGGAATCGCCCGCACGACGGGGGCCGCGGTCTCACCGATCGTCGCCGGGCCACTCCTGGCTGACCCCGGCCTTGCCTCGATCCCCTTCTACCTGGCGGGCGGCCTAAAGATCGTGTATGACGTGCTGCTCTATCGGGCGTTTCGGAGCGCCCGCCCCCCGGAGGAGCGCGACTGATCATCGGATCGACGGCTGGCCGGCACCTGATCCCTTCCCGTCCGGGCGAGGCGCCGGTATAGTCCGGTAGATTCAGCCCGCCGTGTCGAGCGCGGGCGGTGCGGTGTCGGCGAGGAAGGAGGCGCACGGCACTCTTGCTTGGCTGCTAAGGCCCGGTGCGTGGGGGGTCGTCGTCGCAGCGCGAACCGTGGCCCACCCCTTCGGAGGAGAGAGGCCTGAACATGACGCAGCGGTCCCGAGAAGAGGCGATCCAGTCAGACGTCCACGATCTGCATCGCCTCGGCTACGCCCAGGAGCTGTTCCGCAGCATGGGCGGCTTCAGCAACTTCGCCATCAGCTTCAGCATCATCTCGATCCTGACCGGCGCCGTCATCCTGTACGACTACGGACTCGCCTGGGCCGGGACCGCCGCCAGCCTGCTGGGCTGGCCGCTGGTCACCATCTTCGTGCTCGCCATTGCCGCGTCGATGGCTGAGGTCGCATCCGCCTACCCCACTGCCGGGGGCCTCTACTACTGGGCGAGCCGGATGAAGGGGAAGGCGTGGGGATGGTGGACCGCCTGGCTGAACCTGATCGGCCAGTTCGCCATCGTCGCCGGTATCGCCTACGCGGCGGCGCAGTTCCTGAACGTCTCGATCATCACCCCGCTGCTCAACAATGTCGGGATCACCTACGGGAACACGACCGAGCTCCTCAAATCCGGTGACGTGCCCATCCTGACCGGATCCCTCGTCACGATGGGCGTCCTGTTGGCGATCTGCCTGGTTATCAACATCGCTGGCATCAGCCTGGTCGCCCTCCTGAACCAGGTGAGTGTCTGGTGGCATATCGCCATCGTGGCAGCAGTGGTGGTGCTCGTTCTCATCGCCGGCAAGCCGGATGCCTCGGGGATGACGCTCTTCGCGCTCCAACCGCAGGACGTCGCCGGAAGCTGGGCCAACGTGATCCCGCTGACCGGAATCAACCTGCAGTACGGCGCTGCAATTACCTACCCTATCTTCTTCGCCTTCATGTTCTCCCTGTTGCAGGCGAACTGGACCTACACGGGATATGACGCCTCCGCGCACGTTGCGGAAGAGACGGTCGGGGCGCGCGTCTCGAGCGCCTGGGGCATCTTCCTGTCAGTGGCGGTATCGGCGGTGGTCGGCTACATCTTTCTGCTCGTCCTGACCACCCACCTCCCCAACCTCTCGACCCTCTTTCCGCCGGACCTCACCAAGGCGGACGCCGCGACTTACAGCACCTTCTACTTCGGCGGCGGGTATGCGGTCTATGACACGCTCCGCTACAACCTCGACACGATCGGGCAGCTCCTGGGAGCGGGCATCGCGATTGCGATGACATTCTGCACGCTCTCATCGGTGGCTTCGGCGGGTCGGATGCTCTTCGCCTTCAGCCGCGATGATGGCGTGCCAGGCTCGGGCTGGCTCAAGAAGGTCTCGCACCGCTACCGCACCCCGGTCAACTCGCTGATCACCATCGTGGTGGTCGCCTTCCTCTTCACGGTCGGCGCCTTCTACGTCGGAGCGCTGGGTGGGCCCGGCGGTGGCGGCATCGCAATCGTGATCGTGACCGCCATCAGCACGATCTTCCTGTACGCTGCGTACGGCGTGCCGATCTACCTTGGCCTGACCACCGAGGATTGGAGGCGGGAGCGAGTCTGGACCCTCGGCCGCTGGTCGAAGCCGGTCGCCGTCGTGGCGCTCCTCTGGACCGTCGTGCTGCTGGTGCTCTTCTCCTTCCCAACGTCCGGGAACATCAGCTGGCCGTTCATGGTCGGGGTGGTGGTGCTCCTCCTGATCTACTACTTCGCCTGGGCGCGCAGCCGGTTCCAGGGACCGCGCGTCATGGGACGCGAGGAGGAGCTGACCGAGATCGAGCGCGAGTTCGAGCACGCGGCTCGGGAGGTCGGGGGCGCCTCTTCCGCCTGACCGATCCACGCATGGAGGGGATTCGCCGGACCGGCGGATCCCCTCGAGCCTCCACCGAGAGATGGTCCGCCGTCGCAATGGAAAGGCGATAGACCGATGACCAACGAGCACAAGACCAGCCACCCGAAGCGCGACTGGCTCGCCGGGCTGATCGCCGACGGCAGCATCGACACCCTGATCGTGGCCCTCACCGACATGCAGGGCCGGTTGATGGGCAAGCGGGTCCAGGGCCAGGCCTTCCTCAACGGGGCGATCGACCACGGCGCCCACTTTTGCACCTACCTGCTGGGCACCGATATGGAGATGAACACCCCGGACGGGTTCGAGCTGATGAACTGGGAGACCGGCTACGGCGACTGGATCGCCGATCCGCTGTGGGACACCCTGCGGGTCGTGCCGTGGCTAGAGAAGACGGCCATCGTCCTGTCGGACACGGTCGATCACCACGGCGCCGAGATCCCGGTCTCGCCACGCACGATCCTCAAGCGCCAGGTCGAGAAGGCGACCGGCCTGGACTTCACGGTGATGGCCGGCTCCGAATTCGAGTACTACCTGCTGACTGATACCTACGAGCAGGCCTTTCGGAAGGGCTTCGTGGACCTCGAGCGCTTCGGCCACTACAACGAGGACTATCACCTCCTGCAGGCCACCAAAGGCGAGCCGATCCATGGGAAGCTTCGCAACCTGATGACGGCAGCCGATATCCCGGTTGAATTCAGCAAGGGCGAGGCGGCGCCGGGTCAGCACGAGGTCAATATCCATTACAGCGACGTGCTCCAGATGGCGGACCAATCGGTCCTCTTTAAGCACGGAGCTAAGGAGATCGCCTGGCTGAACGGCTACGGGCTCACCTTCATGGCCAAGCCGGACCACACCTGGACCGGGTCGAGCGGCCACCTGCACATCAGCCTCTGGGATCCGGCGGGCGACGAGGCACGCTTCTTCGAGAAGGGCGCCGATCCGTACGGGATGTCGGCCACCATGCGCCACTTCCTGGGCGGGATGATGGCCTTCGCGCGCGAGCTGTCGATCTTCGTGGCACCGAACATCAACTCGTACAAGCGCTACGCGGTGGCCTCCTGGGCGCCGGTCAACGTGGTCTGGGGCCGCGACAACCGGACCACCGGCTTCCGCATCGTCGGCGACGAGGCCGGTCTGCATGTCGAGGACCGCTTCCCCGGCGGCGACATGAACCCGTACCTCGCCTACGCTGCAGTCGTCGGCGCAGGGCTGCTTGGGATTGAGCGCGAGCTCGAGCCGCCCGCCGAGTACCACGGCAACGGCTACGTGGCGACCGGCTGCGACAGGATGCCGCGCGCGCTGCACGAGGCGATCCGCGAGCTCGAGGCGAGCGAGGCGGCGGTCGATATCTTCGGGGCCGACGTGGTGGCCCACTACCTCAACGCGGCGCGCGTCGAGCAGGAGACATACGACGCCGTCGTTCACCCCTGGGACCGAGAGCGATACCTGGAGCGAGGCTGATGAGGCTGGCGGACAAGGTCGCGATCATCACCGGCGCGGGAAGCGGGATGGGTCGCGTGGCCGCGCAGATGTTCGCCGCCGAGGGGGCAAAGGTGGTCGTCGCGGAGTTCGATGTCGCGGCCGGCAGCGAGACGGTCGAGTTGGTCGAGGCGAGCGGCGGCGAGGCGAGCTTCGTGCGCGCCGACGTCAGCAACGAGACCGACGCGAGGGCGATGGTCGCCCATGCCGTCGATCGCTTCGGACGCGTGGACGTCCTCTACAACAACGCGGGGGTGATGCCCGAGCAGGATCACTCGGTGATCGATACGGACGTTCTCACCTGGGACCGCGTGATGGCGATCAACGTGCGGGGTGTCTTCCTCGCATGCAAGTATGCGATCCCGCGCATGGTCGAGCAGGGATCGGGATCGGTGATCAACATCAGCTCGTTCGTGGCCCTGCTCGGTTGCTCCGTTCCCCAGGATGCGTACACCGCCTCCAAGGGAGCCGTGCTGTCAATGACACGCTCCCTGGCGGTCCAGTTCGGACCGCAGGGCGTGCGCTCGAACGCCATCTGCCCGGGACCGGTCGAGACGCCGATGCTGATGGAGTGGCTGCTGAAGGACGAGGTCGCCAGGGATGTGCGGCTCGCCCGCAACCCGACCGGCCGCTTCGGAAAACCCGAGGAGATCGTCAACGTGGCGGTCTACCTGGCGTCCGATGAGTCGCGCTGGACGAACGGCGCCCATTTCGTCATCGACGGTGGCATCAGCGTCAACTACTTCTAGGCATCGGTCCTAGAATCGACGGAACCCTGATCCCGCGAGGTGACCCATGACGACCGAGGTGCGCGCGTCGACCGAGGTGCGCGACGTGAAGATGATCATCGGCGGCGAGCAGGTCGATGCCGCCGATGGCCAGACCTTCGACGTGGTAAACCCGGCGTCGGGCGAAGTGATCGCGACCGTGCCGCTGGGCGGACCCGAAGATGTGGAGCGGGCCGTCAGCGCGGCTCAGGCCGCGTTCGACGGGCAATGGTCGACCTGGTCGGCGGCCAAGCGCGGACGTACGTTGCAGAAGCTGTCAAACCTGGTGAAGGAGCATCTCGAGGAGCTGGCGCAGCTCGAGAGCCGGAACGTCGGCAAGCCGATCAGCACGGCTCGCGGCGAGGCGCTGGGGGTGAGCCTCGTGTTCGAGTATTACGCAGGGGCGGCCAATAAGGTGTTCGGCGAGACGATCCCGGTCAGCCGTCCCGGGCTCGACTTCACCCTGCGTGAGCCGATCGGCGTGGTCGGCCTGATTGTGCCGTGGAACTTCCCGATGAATATGGCGAGCTGGAAGCTCGGTCCGGCGCTCGCCACAGGAAACACCTGCATCCTGAAGCCGGCCAGCTACACCCCGCTCAGCGCCGTCCGGCTCGGTGAGCTCGCGCTCGAAGCGGGATTCCCGCCGGGCGTCGTCAACGTCGTGACCGGCCCGGGCGGGAGTGCTGGGGCGGCCCTCGCGGCGCACTCCGGTGTCGGCAAGATCGCGTTCACCGGCGAGACGGTCACCGGGCAGGAGATCCTGCGGCTCGCCGCGAGCAACGTGAAGAAGGTGAGCCTGGAGCTCGGCGGCAAGAGCCCAAACATCGTCTTCGCCGATGCGGACCTCGAGCGGTTCGCGGCCGAGTCGCCCTACGCCGTCTTCGACAACGCGGGCCAGGACTGCTGCGCGCGCAGCCGCATCTTCGTCGAAGCCTCGGTTCATGACCGGGTGCTCGAACTCTTCACCGAAGCGACGAAGGGCGTCGTGGTCGGAGATCCTGCCGACGAGAAGACGCAGATGGGGACACTCGTCAGCCAGCGGCAGCGGGAGCGAGTGCTCGACTACATCGGGATCGGGCGCGCCGAGGGCGCGGAGCTCGTGTACGGCGGCGCGGCGCCAACTGGCGAGCCGTTCGACCAGGGCGCCTACCTGATGCCGACCATCTTCGACGGCTGCCGAACCGACATGCGGATCGTGCGGGAGGAGATCTTCGGGCCGGTCGTCGCAATCATCCCGTTCAGCGACGAGGCGGAGGCGATCCGCCTCGCAAACGACACGCCGTACGGTCTGTCCGGCTCGATCTGGAGCCGCGACATCGGCAAAGCGCTGCGCGTCGCCAAGGGGGTTCGCGCCGGTGTGCTTTCAGTCAACAGCAACAGCAGCGTGCACACCGAGGCGCCCTTCGGCGGCTACAAGATGTCCGGCATCGGACGAGAGCTCGGGATGCACGCACTGGAGCTCTACACCGAACTGAAGAACGTCTTCGTCGACCTCACATAGCCTGCCGATGGTGAAGACCGCCGAGTCGACCGATGCCATCGCCGGGGCTGAGCCAACACGTCCCTTCCGGCTCCAGCCGCTCAAACCGGCTCCCCCGCTGACGCCGCGGCGATTCGCCGCCCTGCTGGCGGGCAAGGCGGCCGCCGCCGCAACCCGCCTGACCGGCCGCGGCGGCGGGACCTCGCTGCCCGGGAT
>JALYTG010000102.1 GCA_030854405.1 Chloroflexota bacterium
ACCCAGACCAGGCCCCGCTCGAGGCTGTCGAACGGCACCAGGAGGAGGCCGGTGGTCAGCTCGGGATCTAGCTCGCGCGAGCGCTGGATCGCCTGTTCATCGAAGCTGATCACGTTCGCCCGTGCCCGCACGTCGTCCGCCGCACGCAGCACGCGGACGACCTCGTCCACGGCAGCGCGGGCCTTGATCTCGATGACCAGCCCGACCTCGGCGGGAAGCCACTCGATCACCTCGGAAAGGGTCGGCACGCGGAGGTCGTGCCCGCGGTGCGGAAACGATCCGTCGCTGCCGGCGAAGGTGGCGCCGGCGTCGAAGGCGCGGATCTGGTCCATGGTGAGCGCCGCGACCGCACCGCTGCCGTCGGTCGTGCGCTCGAGCGTCTCGTCGTGAATGATCGCCAGCTGGCCGTCGGCCGTGATGTGCACGTCGAGCTCGATCGCATCAGCTCCCTGCTCGACCGCCAGCCGATAGGCCTCGATCGTGTTCTCCGGCGCGGTGGTCGACGCGCCGCGATGGGCAACCACGAGTGTCATTGGTTCACCCCCTCCGGCACGCGGCGAACGATCAGGTAGCCAACCAGCAGCACGGCCAGCAGGCTGAGGATGGCGGCCTGGTAGGCAAGCTTGCCGAGCGGTTGCAGCAGGACCAGCACGATCACACCGTAGAGCACGGGGCCGATCACCGCACTGAACTTTCCGACCAGCCCGTAGAGCCCGAACATCTCGCCCACGCGGTCAGGTGGCGCCAGGCGCAGTAGGAGAAGACGATCCGTCACCGCCACGCCGCCCAGTCCGGCCCCCAGCAGTGCGCCGGCAACGTAGAACGGGATCCGCTCGAGGCTCAGGCCCAGCAACAGCAGCCCAAGTGCCCAGACCCCGAGCACGAGCAGCAGGGTGCGCTTCGGGCCCCATCGGTCGACCATCAGTCCCCAGCCGAATGAGGCGAGTACCGCGACCACGGTGAGCAGCAGCAGGATGCTGAGCGCCTCGCTCGAGGTGAACCCGATCGCCTGGGTCGCGAAGGCACTCATGATCGCGATCGCAGTGTTGACCGGATCGGTGTAGAAGAAGCGGCCGACCAGGAAGCGCAGGAGGCCCGGCGACTCGCGAGCGTGAGCGAGCGTCGAGCGCAACTGCGACCACGATCGGAGGGCGTCGAGGAGCCGAAACGGGACGCCCGGCCTTCTTCGCTCGTGGACCATGAGGAAGAGGGGCGCCGCAAAGAGTGCGAACAGGGAGCCGACCAGCAGGAAGCTCAGCGCGGTCGTCTCGCCGTCCTGGAAGGTGAGGCGCAGCAGCAGGCCGGAGACGATGGTGCCGAGATAGCCCAGGGCCACGCCGATCCCGCTCAGCCTTCCACGGGTCTCGGGGCGTGCGACATCGGGCAGCAGCGCGTCGTAGTAGATGAGGGCCGCCTGGTAGGCGAAGTTCGCGAGCGCGAAGAAGAGCAGCCCCAGGCCGATATCGACCGTACCGATCAGCGTGGTCGGCACGATCGCCAACACGGTGAAGACGAGGAGAAATCCCTTGCGCTTGCCGGCGCGATCGGACATAGCGCCGAGCACCGGCGAGACGATCGCGTTGACCAGGACCGATGCCGAGACAGCGACGGTGAACCAGAACTGACCGTTCGCCTCACCCAGGAAGCGGATCGCCCACAGGCTCATCGCGAAGCTGACGATGGCGAACGAGAAGATCGTGTTGGCGAAGTCGTAGAGGGCCCACGCGAGTCCCTCGGCGGCGCTGCCCGACCTGGTCAGGCTGCCCAGCCCTCGCCACCAGGTGGTGGGTACGAGCGTCGTCACGGGCGGATCATACCGACGCGGGTGCTCGGTGGACGATCGCGCGTGCGCGTCCTACAGTGGCGCGGCCAGACTGCCACACGACCGCACACGGCATCGGAGGGACCTGGGTGTTTGCCGCTCTCGGCAGGTTCGACTATCGCTTCCGTCGCTGGCTGCCGCTCCTCGCGCTGGCTCTGGTCATTGGTCTCAACGCCTGGGTCGCGGTCGCGGGCGGCAAGCTGATCCAGGGCGGCTGGAACGTGCCGGGATCCGAGGCGCTGCGCGCCGAGGAGCTGCTGGCCGACCGCTTCGGCGTGCAGGCGACCGCGATGATCGTCGTGTATCGCGATCCGGCGAAGGACGCGGGCTCGCCCGCTTTCCAGAAGCAGGTTGCCGCCAGCGTGCAGAAGGTCGCCGACGACCGGGTCGTCGACGACGTCCTCACGTACGCGACGGTGCAGGATCCGAAGTTCCTGAGTCGCGACGGGAGCGCGACCTTCGCGCTGATCCGCCTCACCGAGCAGGACGAGGCAGCCGTCGACGACGCGGCGCGCCTCGCGGGACTGGTGGAACCGCCGCCGGGAGTCCAGACCTACATCACCGGCGTTCCGCAGCTCTATCACGAGTTCAACGACAAGATCGAGTCCGATCTCGTCCGGGCCGAGATGATCAGCCTGCCGATTGCGCTCATCATCCTGCTGGCCGTGTTCGGGACCCTCATCGGCGCCTCGCTGCCGATGCTCATGGCCGCGCTGGCCCTGCCGAGCGCCTTCGCGGTGATTGGCCTGCTGGCGAGCGTGACCGAGATGTCGATCTTCGTGACCAATATCGCCAGCATGATCGGGCTGGCGCTCGCCATCGACTACTCCCTCTTCATGGTGAGCCGCTTCCGTGAGGAGCTGCGCCACCACCCCGTCGACGTAGCGGTGGAGCGCATGATGGCCACCGTCGGCAAGGCGGTGGCGGTCTCCGGCGTGGCGGTCGCCATCGGCCTCTCGGCGCTGACCGTCTTCGAGTCACCCGCGCTGCGGAGCATGGGTATCGCCGGCGTGATCACCGTCGTCTCCACGCTCCTCTTTGCACTGACCGTCCTCCCTGCGCTGCTCGGCATGCTCGGGCATCGGGTCAACCGTTTGCGCGTGCCGCTGCCGCGGGCCCTGCGCCTGGTCGAGGATGACGCCGCCGCCGCCGACAGGCGCCAGGGGCACGGCGTCTGGTCGTGGGTCGCCTCCCGCGTCATGCGCCGGCCGCTGCTCATCGGGCTGCCGGTGCTCGCCCTGCTGCTGCTCGCCGGCTCGCCGTTCTTGAGCCTCCAGCTGTCGACCGGCGGGAACCTGGACGACCTGCCCCCTTCGCCGGCCCGGACCGGGTTCCAGGTCCTCGCCGCAGAGTTCCCCGGTGGCGACACCGATCCGATCGTCGTCGCGGTCACCTACCAGAGCCAGGTCGCCGCCCATGGCTTGGCCAAGCAGCTGCCCGGCCTGCGCGCCTACGTCGAGCGGCTGCGAGGCTTCCAGGGGGTCAAGGAGGTCGAGAGTGTGCTCAACCCGCCCAAGGGAATGGATGCGGCGGCCTACGAGCAGCTCCTGGACGCGCCAGCCTCGCGGCGCCCAGCCCAGTTCGCGCCATGGATCCAACAGTGGCTGGCCGGCGACACCGTGAAGGTGCAGGTCTTCAGCGATCGGCTGCCCGACTCCGACGCCGGCCGCGCGCTGGTGGATGAAATCCGCGCCCTCCCGCCGCCAGCCGGCAGCGAGGTCCTGACGGCCGGCCTCTCCTCGCGCTCGCGCGACTTCATCGGCAGCTTCAATCGCTCCGTGCCGTTCGCCGTGCTGATCGTGGTGGGCGTCACCGCGCTCGTATTGCTGCTCACCTTCGGATCGATCCTGCTGCCGATCAAGGCGGTGCTGATGTCGCTCCTCTCGGTCAGCGCCAGCTTTGGCGCCCTGGTCTGGATCTTCCAGCAGGGGCATCTGTCAGGGCCGCTCGGCTTCACCGCCTCCGGAACGCTGGTGGCCAGCACCCCGGTGATCATGTTCGCGATCCTCTTCGGGCTGTCGATGGACTACGAGGTGCTGCTCCTCTCCCGCATCCGGGAGCGCTACCTGGCGACCGGCGACAACACGCTCGCGGTGGCGCAGGGGATCGGCCTGACCGGAGGGATCATCACCGGCGCCGCCCTGGTGATGGTGGCCGTCTTCGGGGCCTTTGCGCTCAGCTCGGTGGTGTTCATCAAGGCGATTGGCCTGAGCCAGGCGCTCGCAGTCCTCATCGACGCCACCATCGTGCGCGGCATCCTGGTGCCTGCCTTCATGCGAGTCATGGGGCGCGTCAACTGGTGGGCCCCCGGCTGGCTGCAGCGTGGGATTGGGCGGCTTGGCCTCTACGAAGGACCGATGCAGCTCGATCTCGACCATCCCGCTTCCGCCGACGCTGAACCCGCCGCGGCCGGCTAGTCACCCGTCCGGCAGCCACATGAACGACGCGCGCAGGGCTCGGCTGGAGCGCCTCACGCGCCGATGGCGATCGCGCCACGACGCGGCGCGGACGGCGGAACGACCAGCCGCCGATGCGGAACGTGAGGTGCACGCACGCACCCTCTTCCCGTTTCGCGAGGTGGCTCCGGCCGACTACGCGGCCCGCTACGGAACCGCGATGAGCGGCTTCACCTACGACGACTACGCCTACGAAGACCCGGAGCTCGACGCGTGGCTGGTTGAGCTCGGAAGGCTGCTCAGGCTGCGCCGCGGATGATCAGCCCGCAGCGACCGGCACGCGGGCAAACAGTGCGGCGCGCGCCAGCAGAGAGACCGCCTCGGTCGTCGAGGGGGTGAGCGACACGATCAGGTGCGAGGCGTTGATGGCCTCGTAGCCCCGCAGGCCAGCCGCGACCTGCTCAACGCTCCCCGCGATGACCTGAGCGGGCAGCTCCTCTCCTCCGGCGAGGTCGGGAAAGGCCACATTCAGGCCCAGCGTGATCTCGAGCGTGGCAGGGTCGCGGCCCTCCTCGGCGAGCGCACCCGTGAGCTGCTCGAGGCGCTCGCGCAGCTCATCAGCCTCATCGAGCGTGCCGTACCACGCCGCGTTCCAGGCGTCGGCGTGCCGAGCCACGAGGCGCAGCATGCGTGGCTGCTTCCCCGCGATCAGGATCGGCGGACGGCCGGGAGCGGCGGGCGGCCGCAGCTCAATCGAGCGAGCCACCTGATAGAGACCGTGGAAGTCGGCGTGACCCTCGCGCAGCAGCCGCACCAGGATCTCGGTCGCCTCCTCGAAGCGGCCGACGCGATGGTCGAACGGGAAGTCGAATGCGTCGAATTCCGGTTTGTTCCAGCCGCAGCCGATCCCGAGGATGAGCCGCCCGCGGCTCACCTCGTCGAGCGCGACCGCCATTTTCGCGGTGACGCCGGGGTTGCGAAACGGGAGCGCCAGCACCAGCGTGCCAACCTCCACGCGCGAGGTGACCGCGGCGAAGGCGGTGAGCATCGTCCACGCTTCGTGGATCCCGCGCGTTACTCCGTCGCGCCGAAAGAGAAGATGGTCGGCAACCCACAGCGAATCGAGGCCATCGGCCTCCGCGCGGAGCGCCATCTCTCGCAGGACCGTGTAGGGGATCGGTCTCCCAGCGGTTTCCCGCTCACCGATTGGCATCATCAGTCCGATCTTCATCGGCCCAGCCTATCGCTTCTCACTGACTGCCGGTCTCGCTGTTGGGGTCCGCGACCGGCTTGGACTCCGTCGACCCGCGCTGCCGCAGGAAGATCGCCAGGACGATCAGCGCGCCCACAGACAAGAACTCGCTCTGCCAGTTCTGCAACGACTCGAACCAGAACCGTGCGGTGCCGAGGTACGCGAACACGCTGACCGGTGCCTCGCCGTGTGCCGCCAATTCCTCCGAGAAGGCGCCCGCCCCGCCAATCGCGTGCAGCGCGAACGAGATGACGAAGAGGAGCGCCAGGGCGATCGTCAGGGAGTGCTCATACAGGCGCAGCCATATCCCGCCCGCCTTCACCGGCCACGGGCTGTCGCGACGCCGAGCGCGACGGGGATCGGCATCGACCGCGCTGCGCCCGGCCATCGGCTTCGAATCGGGTGCGCCGCGTTGGCGAAGGAGAGCGGTGAGCGCGACGAACGCCGCCATCTGCAGGAACTCACTCTCCCAGTTCTCGAAGATGGCCTCCACGAAGCTGGCACTGTGCAGGTAGTCGAGGTAGCCGATTGCCGATTGCCCGTGCTCGACGAGCTGTCGGTTCTCCTCGGCGAAGCCGACCACGGAGAGGCCGACCACGAAGACCGCGAAGCATCCGAGCATGGCCAGAGAGAGCGAGTTCTCGCGGATGAAGGTGCGCACGCCTGCCGAGCAAGCAAGAGCACGGCCATCCGCTATCGTTTCCTACCGATGCGGCTCGCAGCTCACGCACTCCTCCGACAGTACCGGTCACCTCGCCTGCCGGTCTGGGCTTCCGAGCTCATCGAGGCGGTATGCACTGAGGCGGGGGTCGAGATCCCCAGCGTCGTCCGCTGGCGCAGGCGCCGCGGTCCCCATTCCTCAGGGGTGACGCGCCCTTCGCTCGGCATGATCTCGGTCAGTGCCGGGACCGACGAGCTCGATGCTCGAGTTACGGTGCTCCACGAGCTGGCACACTGGATTGGGCCGCGGCCGGGCCGAGTCCGGCGACGGGTGGCGCATCACGACCGTGCCTTCTACCTGCGCGCATTCCCGCTGTATCGCGCCCACGGCGTCCCGGATGAGGAGGCGCTGGTCCGGGAGGGGGGCCGCTACCCGAGCTCGTTGCGCCACGCCGCCGCCCTCGAAGTGCCGGGCGCAGCAGCGGCCCTAGCGGAACGGCGAGCCCGGCTGCGCGAAACGCGCCGGCCGTGGCGTGTTGTCGTGGCCGAGCACCGCATCCGCCTGGTGCGAGACGGGCGCTGGACGGTGTGCTTCACGTGTGGCGCCCGGGTGGTTGGAGCCCAGCTGGCGCGCCTGAGGCGGCGGCGAACACAGGCGATGCACGTGCTCTTCGCCCGAGCCTGACGCCGCGGCTAGACTGCCCCGCATGTCGCTGCTGACCGTGCTGCTGATCCTCGCCCTCTTCGGAATCATCTTCCTGCTGGTCCTCGTCATCGTGATCCGGATTGAGGCCGACCGCGAGCGAGCCGCTCGTTCCCGGGAGGCGGCGGACGACGAGGCAGGCGGCGCTGAAGTGACCTGAACCGGTCGATCTCGCGAGTACACTCGGGGTCATGAAACGGAGGCGGATCCGTCAGCGTGACGAGCTCGAGGCCCGAGAATCGGCCGATCGAAGGCGGGATGGCCTGATCGAGCGGCTCAAGGCCCGCGAAGCCGCCGCACGCGAACCTGCGAACGCAGAGGCGCCCGCCGCCGAAACCGAGCCCGAGCCACTCGAGCTCCCACCGAAGGAGGCACCGGATGGTTGACAAGACCCCGAAGCGGCCGCCCAAGAAGAAGCAGCCGAAGAAGCCGAAGGGCTAGGCCCGCCCGGCACCTCAAGACCGTTCCCAACGTTGGAGCGGGAGACGGGGTTCGAACCCGCGACATTCAGCTTGGAAGGCCGATACGTTTGAGCGTTGTGGCACGGTGCTCAGAGGCCCGAGCGAATCGTGTCCAGTTATCGTGTCGTCACGAGCCCTGCAGGCGTGGATCGGGATCACCGGCAGCAACGCCACCCCTGAGTCTGATCTAGAGGCGGTTCGCGAAAAGCAGCCATGCCGTGGCCGCGCCGTAGACTATGGCGGTGACCGCCTGCCAATCGTGCAGCCGCGACGTCGCGGAGGGCTTCACCTTTTGCCCACATTGCGGCTTCGCGCTGCTGAGCCCAGCGTCCGCGGGGGAGGAGCGGAAGCTTGTCACCCTGCTGTTCGCCGACGTGAGCGGCTCGACCCGGCTCGCGGAGGTGCTGGATGCCGAGGTGGTTCGCGAGCTGATGGGAGAGTACTTCGCCCTCGCGCGCGAGGAGATCGAGGGGCTCGGCGGGACGGTTGAGAAGTTCATTGGCGACGCGGTGATGGCCGTCTTCGGTGTGCCGGTGGCTCACGAGGACGACCCGGCGCGCGCGCTCCGCGCGGCACTGCGTATC
>JALYTG010000272.1 GCA_030854405.1 Chloroflexota bacterium
TAGCCGATGTAGCCCGGAGGCGAGCCGACCAGGCGCGAGACGGCGTGCTTCTCCATGTACTCGGACATGTCGATGCGCACCATCGCTTCCTCGTCGCCGAACAGGAACTCGGCCAACGTGCGCGCCAGCTCGGTCTTGCCGACCCCCGAGGGGCCGAGGAAGATGAACGAGCCGGCCGGGCGCTTGGGGTCCTTGATCCCGGCGCGTGCGCGGCGGATCGCCTTCGAGACGGCGGTGATCGCGACCTCCTGGCCGATCACCCGCTTGTGCAGCTCGTCCTCCATGCGAATCAGCTTCTTGGTCTCGGCCTCGGTCAGCTTGAAGACCGGGATCCCGGTCCACATCGAGACGATGTCGGCGATTTCCTCCTCGCCGACCTCGGGGCGCTCACCGTTCTCGCCCTCCTCCCAATCGTCCTCGAGCGAGCGCTTCTTCTGGCTCAGCTGGCGCTCCTGGTCGCGCAGGTTGGCGGCCTTCTCGAACTCCTGGGCCTCGATCGCGGCCTCCTTGTCGCGCCGCGTCCCCTCGATCTCCTCCTCGAGATCGCGGTAGACGGGGGGCGCGCTCATCGACTTGATCCGCAGCCGCGAGGCGGCCTCGTCGATCAGGTCGATCGCCTTGTCGGGCAGGAAACGGTCGGAGATGTAGCGGTCGGCGAGCTCGGCGGCTGCCTCGAGCGCTTCGTCGGTGAACTTGACGTGGTGGTGCTGCTCGTAGCGCTCGCGCAGCCCGGCGAGAATCTGCACCGTCTCCTCCTTCGAGGGCTCCTCGACCTTGATCTGTTGGAAGCGGCGCTCCAGGGCGGCGTCACGCTCGAGGTACTTGCGGTACTCGTCGAGCGTCGTCGCGCCGATCGTCTGCAGCTCGCCGCGCGCCAGCGCCGGCTTCAGGATCGAGGCGGCATCGATCGCGCCCTCGGCTGCGCCGGCGCCCACAAGGTTGTGAAGCTCGTCGATGAACAGCACGATGTCGCCGCGCTGCGTGATCTCCTTCATCACCTTCTTGAGGCGCTCCTCGAACTCGCCGCGGTACTTGGAGCCGGCGACCAGGGCGGCGAGGTCGAGCGTGTAGATCTGCTTGTTCTTCAGGAGCTCGGGGACCTCGCCCTTGGTGATGCGGGAAGCGAGGCCCTCGACGACGGCGGTCTTGCCGACGCCCGGCTCACCCAGCAGCACCGGGTTGTTCTTCTGGCGCCGCGAGAGGATCTGCATGATCCGCTCGATCTCGATCTCGCGGCCGACCACCGGGTCGAGCTTGCCCTCTGCGGCGAGCTTGGTCAGGTTGCGGCCGAACTGGTCGAGCAGCTTCGAAGACTTCTTGCCCTCGCCCTGGGCGCCACCGCCGGCGCCGGCGCCGGCACGGCGGCCGCCCGGACCGGAGAGCATGCGGATGACCTCGTTGCGGATCTTGTCCGAGTCGGCGTCGAAGTCGAGCAGGATGCGCGCCGCGACCCCTTCGTTCTCGCGCACCAAGCCGAGCAGGATGTGCTCGGTGCCGATGTAGTTGTGGCCCAGCGAGAGTGCCTCGCGCAGCGCCAGCTCGAGGACTTTCTTGGCGCGCGGCGTGAACGGGATCTGACCCGAGGTGACCTCTTCGCCGGAGCCGACGATCCGCACCACCTGGGCGCGGACGCGCTCCACGGTTATGTCAAGTGATTCCAGAACGCGTGCGGCAAGACCCTCTTCCTCACGCAGCAGCCCGAGCAGGATGTGCTCGGTGCCGATGTAGTTGTGTTTGAGCGTGCGGGCCTCTTCCTGCGCGAGGACGACGACCTGCCTGGCTCTCTCTGTGAATCTCTCGAACATTTTGGGTTAAGTCAGTATCGGCAAAGGGGTTGTTGTTTGCTTAGGCCCCGCCTCCCAAGTTCCTGCCTATATGTGCTTCAGGGACGCAACATTGCCGGGGGTCAAGTCCAGATAATTCGGCTGGGAGGGGCCGATGGATTTGACCTCCGGTTCTGTAGGGGACGACCAGAGACAATTATACGCAGGGCCATTGGTCGGCCGGAGGGGGTCGAACGCTCGCTAGTAGCGGATTTTTGGGCACGCCCCGCGAGACATCGGTCACACGTCGAGTCGACTAGCCGGTTGTCAGACGGGCGACTTTCTGGCGCTCGGCCGGGGGAAGAGTGCGGTCGGAGAGCCTGAAATCGGCCCCGATCGGGATCCAACGCTTGACCTCGGCGCGGTCGAAATGGCGGACGAATAGCCGCAGGAAACTGCGGCGGCCGACCGCCGACGTTAACCGTGCTCTAACGGTTGGCCGAGGCGGAGCCGCGTGGCGGCGCAGCACCCAGCCGGGCTCATATTCATAGACGTCAGCGCTGCGGCCGCGCGCTACGAGCGCTCCTAGGCGCCGAGCCTCACCCGGAGCTGCCAGCACCCGAGGACGCCGGTATCGCCGGCGTTGTCGTCGAAGATCTGAAGCCGCCAGACGCCTCGCACCGGCTTGCCGTCGAGTCGTGAGAGCGGCGTCTGCGGGATGAAGGCGCCGAGGAACGGTGGAGCGCCGTCCTGGATTCGCGTGCCGCCTTCGTCGCTGAAGATCGTGCGTTGGCCGGCGCAGCTATTGTTGCCGGCGCCGTAGTCGTCTCCGTTGCCCCCGTTGTCGGTCGAGAGCTCGACGAACCTGCCAGTCGGCGAGACCAGGTAGATGTTCAGATCCTCGTCGCTGTTGTGTGCGATGCGGACGGCGACGTCGAGGTCGCGGATCCGGCCCGAGGCGCGGACGGTGATCTTCGAGAGCACCCCGCCGCCGTCGG
>JALYTG010000273.1 GCA_030854405.1 Chloroflexota bacterium
GGCGAGCGGATAGCTCACCGGCGAGGTCAGGCGGCCAGGATGCGGGGGTGTGGTGGCGGTCATGGCAGCCCCATTCGACCAGCACCGCGCCGTTGACCGGCCCGACGAGCGAGTGCGGCACGTCGAGCGCAGCCACACGCCGTCCCGCCTCCGACAGCCGCTCCCAGATCGGCGTACCGCGAACCATCGAGGGGCTCGTCAGGCGGTGCTCGTAGGTCCCTCCGCGGATCTCCTCCCAGCACAGATACCGATGGCGATCCGGCGACGTGGCGGTGAAGATCGTGGGCCAGTTTGCGCTCACGAACACACCGGCCGGCGCGCGGGTCTCGACGATCGCCGCTTCCCTCAAGAGTCGCGCCATCGTCGGCATCTCTCCGGCCCTGGCGAGCTCCCGCACGAGAGTGGGATCCGCCGCGTCGAGGGCGACGACCATGACTCGGGCCTTCGATGGCACGGCCTGAGCCTACAACGCGACCCGTGTGCCGGCTATGCGCTAATCAGTCGCGCCGACCAGGCGCTCGACGCCCGCCAGATCGATCGTGCGCCGCAGGCCGTCGTTTAACCCGACCGCCGGTTCCCAGCCCAGAAGGTCGCGGGCGCGGGAGATGTCGGGCTGGCGCACCTTGGGATCGTCGACGGGCAGCGCCTCGAAGATGGTCTCCGAGCGCGAGCCTGAGACCTCGATCACGGCCTTGGCAAGGTCGAGCAGCGTGTACTCGTCCGGATTGCCGATGTTGACCGGCAGATGCACGTCGGACTCGGCGAGCGCGATCAGCCCGCGGATCTCGTCCTCGACGTAACAGAAGGAGCGCGTCTGGCTGCCGTCGCCGAACACGGTCAGCGGGCGGTCCTGGAGCGCCTGGCGCAGGAAGGTGGGGATCGCGCGCCCGTCGTGCGGACGCATGCGGGGGCCGTAGCTATTAAAAATCCTTGCTATGCAGGTATCGACGCCCTGCTGGCGGTGGTAGGCCATGGTCAGCGCCTCGGCGTAGCGCTTTGCCTCGTCATAGACCCCGCGCGGCCCGATCGGGTTGACGTTTCCCCAGTAGTCCTCGGACTGGGGATGGATCTCGGGGTCGCCGTAGACCTCCGAGGTGGAGGCGAGCAGGAAGCGGGCGCGCTTGAACTTCGCGACCCCGAGCATGTGATGGGTGCCATGGGAGCCGACCTTGAGCGTATGAAGGGGCAGGCGCAGGTAGTCGATCGGGCTGGCCGGCGAGGCGAGGTGATAGACGAAGTCGACCGGGTCGGGGACCTCGACGTACTCGGTGATGTCGTGGTTGACGAAGCTGAAGCGCTCGTCGCGGATGTGCTCGATGTTGGCCAGCGACCCGGTCTCGAGGTTGTCGATGCAGATCACCCGGTGCCCGCGCTCGAGCAGCGCCTCGCACAGGTGCGAGCCGAGAAAGCCGGCGCCTCCGGTGACGACGCAGGTGCTCATCGGTTCGATTTATCGCTCATCGATCGGAGTCGATGGTAGTTGAGCCTCGGATGGCGGGATGCAAGGTTCGATTGCCAGCCTCAAGGGGTGGGATGGGGGCTCTCGTCGTGCCGCGGCTGGGCGGAGTCGAGGGCTTCCAGCTCTGCGACAACCTGTTTGTCCTTCTCGCGTCCTGCCGCCCGCTTCATCGCCAGCAGGTCATTTCGGCTAACGATCCAAACGGTCGCACCATCGCTGAGCTTCTCCTGCAGCGCATCGGCGCGTAGATCATCGTAGGACCGCGAACCAGGGACACGCTTGGGATCGCGGATGTCAATTCCGCCCACCGCGCTGTCAAAGAAGTGCTCTCCCTGCGCGAGCCACCCTGGATCGGCATTCGGATCGAGCGAAGCACGGCGGTTCCCGCTCAGGCAGATCTCTGCCTCAACCGTCAAGAGCGCTTTGATGGCTCGACGACAGTTCTCGGAGCTTCGTTCGATCATCAAGTCGAAGTCCTGAGTCAGCTGCTGAGAGCCATGCGCGAGCGCAGCAATCCCGCCGATCGCGACGTAGTCGACCTCGAAGCGCTCCAGCGCCTCGATCAGCTCGCGTGGCTTGAGCTTCTGCCGCTGTCCAACTGGGTCGGCCAACGCTTCTCGTTGCTTATAGCGATTCCACCAAGCTCGTTGTAGAGCTCGATCCAGCCGAAGGCTCGCTCCAGACGCTGTGCTGGAGTTAGGGCAGCGATCGCTGGCATGTGGATTGGATCGCCGGCGAACTCCGTGCGGTGGTTCTCTCGCGTGTCGGAAACGCTGGTCACCAGCCAAATTCTACGGATGGGCGCTCAAGGCCAGCGATCCGGGACTCCCGACCGCAAACAGCGCAAAGGGTTGCCGTGGAAAAACGCAGTTCACGCAATTTGCGACAAGGGGCCGGGGAGAACCGGCGCAGCTCCCGCCCTTAGCGGCAAGGATCTCAAATGCGAGGCGCGGAGCGTCTTGGCGACGTCCCCGCCTCTGGCAACCAGGAAGTCGGAAATGGGAGATAGGGAGTCCCTTCGAGCCGTTGACGTGGGCCGAACCCGCGATCCCGCGCTTGCTTCGCGCAAGCGCGCCGCGATCGAGCTGATCCGTCGTCACGAGCGTGCCCTGCGGCGCACCGCACGGCGCTATTCGCTCTGCGCGGACGACGCCGAAGACGCGACGCAACGCGCCCTCGAGATCCTGCTCACCAAAGCGCCGACGTCGGACCAACGGGAGCTGATCCGCTGGATGCAGACCGTTACGAAGCACGAGGCCTTGGCGGTTCGACGAAATCGTGAGCGCAGCCTCGGGAC
>JALYTG010000274.1 GCA_030854405.1 Chloroflexota bacterium
CCGGGTGGACGGTCGGGCTCGCCGCCGGAGAGCATCAGCACGTCGATCTTGCCGCCCTCGCGCTCGATGCTGGCGTCGAGCGTGCGCAGGATGTGGGGGAGTCGTGCGTATCGGCCAATCCCCGGGCCGCTCTCGGCGAAGCAGGTGGGGCAGCGCAGGTTGCACGCCTCCGTCACGTCGATCAGCAGGATGCAGGAGTGCTGGGTCTGCAGCTCACCGAGGCCATTGCGATAGCCCATCGGGATTGGCAGCACGTTGTCTGGCGTGTCGGGAATGATCTCGCGCGTGGGCACCCGCCACTGCTGGAGGTAGCTCCACAGGTCGTAGTCCTCGTCATACAGGCTCACCACCTCGCCGTGCCCGCGCTGACAGTGGCGGCGCAGATAGACCGCTCCATCCATCAGCACCAGGTTTCCCTGCAGGACGTCGGTGGCGTAGTCGATCTCGCGATTCGGGTCTTCGCTGAAACACTGGCCGCAGATGGTGAGGACCATCCGGAGCGGCGTGTACGGACGCAGGGCGAGCATGGTTGGACTCCTCAGCTGCTGTAGGTGAAGGCGAGCGCGAGGCATATCTCTTCGATCGGCGGTACCACGAAAGAGGCGGGCGTGGGCGCCGCGCTTGGTCCCAGGTTTTGCGGTACGAACCCTCCCGCATAGATCGCAGCAACGCACGAGCCGAAGCCGATGAGCAGGAACACGAAGGGGACCGCGAGCGCCAGCCAGATGCCCATGGTCGCCCGCGGCGCCCATACCCTGGCGATCAGGTAGCCGACAAGCGCGTAGGCGACCACCAGCACGACGACGAACGGGAACAGCTGCAGACCGCTCAGCGCCACGATGACCAGCATGCCGGCGAGGCCCAGCAGGTAGACGGTCATGACGTAGCCGGCGCCCCGGCGCCGAGGAGGCGGGTTTGCCGCGTCCCCGCGCAGCGCGTCCCAGGTCGCCTCCACGGCGGCAGGCTCGTATCCGGCGGCGATCAGCTGTTGCGTGATCGCCTCGCGGGTATAGCGGTCTCGATGGGCGCGGATGTAATCGGCGATCTTCGGGTCCATCGGTTCTGCCTCCTCAGGCTGGCTGCCCTGCCGGCGGTGCCGGAAGCCGATAGGCGCCGCTGCGGAGGCGGCGTGCGAAGTGAATGACCAGCAGCGCGGTCAGCGGGATGAGCACCAGCTGCGGGCCGGTCAGGCCGAGGGCCTGCACCTCGTTGCCGCGCACGAACTCGACGCCGAAGCGGAAGAGGCCGTAGGCGAGGAGATAGAGCTTCAGGGTGTCGCCCCGAATGGGGAGGAGCGGCGCGCGTCGCCAGATGATGCCGAAGGCGGCGGCGTGGAAGCCGATCTCGTACAGCATCGAGGGATGCATCAGCCCGCCGCAGCCGGGGCAGCGGGCGAAGGCGGCGGCGGCGTCGGGACTGACCGTCATGCCCCACGGCAGGCTCGTGGGCGTGCCCAGCGGCAGCTCGGCCAGGAAGCAGCCGATGCGGCCGATCGCCAGCGCCAGCGGGATCGCGGCCGCGTAGTAGTCGCCCGTGGAGAGGCGGTAGCCAAGCGCGCGTTTGCTGATCACGATCGCCAGGTAGCCGCCGGCGAGCCCGCCGAGAATGCTCTTCGGCCCATGCGTCAGCACGTAACTGAGCGGCAACCCGGCCTGTGTCACCTCGTTGGCGATCTCCCACGAGGTGAGCAGGTGCGCGCCGACCGCCCCGCCGAGCAGTGCGGCGACGCTGATCACCAGGATCCGTGGCTCGAGTAATCGATCGCGGTGGAGGGCGCGGTAGTACCACGCCACGCCGACCAGCAGGCCGAGCATGGTGAACAGGTCATGGGTTGAGATCCTCACGGATCCGAGCTCGAGGGTCTGCAGCATCAGACCCGCGCCCCCGCCATCACAGGGCAGCCACCGCGGCCTCGAGCTGGGCGGTTGCCGCATTGGCATCGGTTCCCGAGGTGAAAAAGATCGGATCGCCGAAGAGCAGCTCGACGTCGCCGCGGAGCGGTGCGCCGCGCGCATCGATGCGCGACATGCGGTGGACCTTGACCTTCATCGGCACGACCGGCGTGGCGCCCTCCACCGCGATGAGTCCGGCGCCCGATTTGAAGGGCTGCATCGGTCCACCAACAGTGAGCTTGCCCTCCGGGTAGATGAGCACCGAGAAGTTCCGATCGAGGCGCGCCCCCAGCAGCTCGAGGCTGCGCCGGATGGCGCCCTCGCGGGCGATCGGGAACGCATTGCCGATCACGGCCGCCCCGAGCCCGCGGATGGGGTTGCCGAAGATGTCATCTGCTGCCGCGGCAACGGTCAGGTTCCAGCGCCAGCGGAAGGGGAGGCTGGTGAGGATGATCGCGTTGTCGGAATGCAGGCAGTGGTTGGGGAGAAAGATGACCGGGCCGTCGAGCGGGGTCAGCTTCTCCTCGCCGGTGATGCGCACGCGATAGAAGATCCCCAGCAGCGGCGCGATCAGAAGCTCCTGGATACCGAGGCCGATGACGCGCACCAGCGGGTTGAGCGGCCATCCGAATATGCCCGTCTCGCGCTTGGCGTCGCGAGCGGCCTCGACCATGGCGCTCAGCTCTTCCACGGTCGCCTCCGGGTCGAGCGCAGAGTCGTCGACGTAGGCGCCCTGCTCCTCCTCGATCACGCCGAGCAGCTCGACGCGCGCCAGCGAGTCCATCCCCAGGTCGGAGCTCAACCTCGACATCGGTTTGACCGATGCGGGTGGCAGGTTGGCCACGGCCGCAACCA
>JALYTG010000103.1 GCA_030854405.1 Chloroflexota bacterium
TCATGGAAGAGGTGCGCCCCACCCACTCAGCGGGGGACGCATTCAGCACGCTCATGGCAGGCATCGACTCGATGCGCCGCGAGGCCCATGGGCGCGGTATGCCTGTGGTCGCCCTAGCCGTCGGCGTGCCCGGCATCCTGGATCCCGAATCCGGCCTGGCTCGTGACGCGCCATACGTGGGCTGGGACGACTTTCCGGTGGTCGAGCGCCTGGCGCGAGCGGTCGAGATCCCCTTCGTGGTCGACAACGACGTCAACCTCGCCGCGCTCGCGCACGCCTGGCGCGGCGACGGCCGACGGATCGACAACTTCGTGACGTTATCGGTCGGCACCGGCACCGGGGCGGCGATAGTGTCCGGCGGTCGCCTGCTCCAGGGGCATCACAACGGGGCGGGCGAGGTTGGCTATCTCGTGGTCCGGCGTGAGCTTCTCGGCCAACCCATCACCGCCGGCCTCGGGGCGTTCGAGTCGCGCGCGTCGGGGCCGGGTGTTGCGGCGCGCGCCCGCGAGCTCGTCACCTCCGGACATTCCTCCAGCCTGGTGCTGGATCAGATCACGCCGGAGGCCGTGCTCATCGCGGCGGCAGACGGCGATCGGCTCGCGGGCTCGGTGGTGGAGGAGCTGATCGACGACCTGGCCATGGCGATCGTTGCGCTCGTCTCGACCGTGGACCCTGAGCTGATCATCCTCGACGGCGGCCTCGGGCGCTCACTCGGTCCATATCTCGGCTCGCTACTGGCGCGCGTAGCGCCGAGCGTCCCCTCGGTCCCAAAGATCGTGATCTCCAGCCTGGATCACGACGCAACCGTGATCGGTGCCGTCGCGGCCGCGCTCGAGCTCGCTCGCCGTCGCACGGCGCCGGCGTCGGTGCTGGGCGCCTTCAGCCTGAGCGGGGTGGCCGGTCATGCGGGCTGACACGTTGGCGATCGATATCGGCGGCACGCATACGCGGATCGCCGTGGTCCGTGGCGGCCGCATCGGAAGCCGGTGGGAGGGGCCGACCGCGGAGCTGGCCGCACCCGAGCGGGGCGTCACCGATGGCCTCGTTCGCGCTGCCCTGCCCCTGGCGGAGGCCGACGGCGGCTCACCGATCGCCGCTGTCGGGGTCGGCCTCGCAGCGGCCGTCGATAACAGCGGCAGCGTACTCCAGCCGCGCGACTTCGGGATTCCTGCCGGTCCGCTGCTGCGCGACACGATCGGAGGCGCGTTCGGAGTCCCGGTGGCGGTCGACAACGACGCCAATCTCGCAGCCGTTGCAGAGCACCGGCTGGGTGCTGCGCGCGGTTGCGCGAACGTCGCGGTCATGACCCTGGGCACCAACATCGGCTTGGGGCTCATCCTAGAGGGCCAGCTGCACCGTGGAGCTCATGGTGCAGCGGGGGAGGCGGGATTGCTGCTTGTTCCGGTCGTCTCGACCGGCGAGCGATCGGGCGAGCGCCCGATCATTGACGCCGGGCTGCTCGGCCGGGCGGCGTCGGCAGCTCCCGCCGGCTACGCCTGGATCGAGGAGCTGGTCGGCGGGGGTGCGCTGGCCGCTGCCGCCGAAGTGGCGGCCGCATCGGACGGGCGAACATCTGACCGCCGGGTCTTCACCGACGGGGCGCTGGCCGATCCCGCCATCCAGCGCCTGGCGAGCCGCGCACTGGAGGGCTGGGCCCTCATCGTGGCCGATCTCAGCGTTGTTCTCGACCTCGAGGCGGTAGTGCTCACCGGCGGGGTGGCGCAGGACGCGGCACACCTGATCGGTGCTCTTCAACGGCGAGTTGCCGAACTCGTCGCCATCGCCCCGGAGATCCGTCTGGGCAGCCTCGGCCCGGATGCGGAGCTCCTCGGGGCCGACCTATTGGCCCGCGCCGCCATCGACTCGTCGGCGGCACAAGATGCCCGAGCCGGGCTCTCGGCTCACCCAGCAGGAGGATAGAGATGAGGCCAATGTACGGAGGACGGAGCCCGGTGCGCTCGGTGGTCGCCCTGATGGCCGGCCTGATGGTGGTGCTCGCCGCCTGCGGCGGCACGGGCAGCAGCGCTGGCACGTCCGGCACGGTCACCCTCAATACGATCTGGATGAAGCAGGCGGCCTACAGCGACAACGAGGTCAAGGCGATGGTAAAGGCCTTTACCGACGCGAATCCCAACATCAAGGTGACTACCGAGTTCGTCCAGTACGAGTCGCTGCACGACAAGATCGTTACGGCCCAGGTGACTGGCAACGGCCAGTACGACACCGTGCTGATGGACACCCCATGGCCGGCCGAGTTCGCCGACGCCAAGATCGTCCGCGATATCAGCGACAAGATCCCTGGCGACTTCAAGAGCGGCGTCTTCGAGTCGGCGTTCACAGGGGCCACCTACAAGGGCAAGACCTGGGGCATCCCTTGGATCAACGACACAAAGTTCTTCTTCTACAACAAGAAGATGTTCGCGGACGCCGGGATCACCAGCGCCCCGAAGACCTGGGACGAGGTGGTGACCGACGCCAAGGCCATCAAGGCCAAGGGAATCGTGAAGTACCCCCTGGCCTGGAGCTGGGTTCAGGCCGAGGCGGTGATCTGCGACTGGGCGGAGATCGCGGGGGTGATGGGCGGCGCCGATTTCGTGGACGACCAGGGGAACGCCACCTTCAACAAGGGCGGCGGCCTCGCAGCGCTGGAGTTCATGAAGAAGACCATCGATGACGGAATAACCAATCCCGCGTCCCTCGGATTCGACGAAGCGGCCGTCAACAACACCATTGCGGCCGGTCAGGCGGCGATGGGCCTGAACTGGACCTTCGGCTACAACGTGCTCAACGACAAGAGCACGTCCAAGGTAGCAGGGCAGATCGCGGTCTCCGCCGCGCCGGGCAGCGCAAGCACTCCAACTGCCGGGGTGAATGGCGGGATGAGCATCGCGGTCGCGACCAAGTCGCAGCATCCCAACGAGGCGCTCAAGCTCGCCCTCTGGATGGCGAGCCAGCCGATGCAGGAGAAGTACGACGCGAATACCTTCCCGGAGTGGAAGGCATCCTTCGACAAGACCGAGCTGACAAAGGGAAACCCGGAGTTCTGGTCGGCCGCCAAGGACGCGTTCACAGGGCTCGTTGCCCGACCAATCGTTCCCTACTACACCAAGCTGTCGACCGCGCTGCAGGTCGCCATCCAGGAAGCGCTGAAGGGTACCAAGGCGCCGCAGCAGGCACTCGATGAAGTCGCGGCCAAGGTGCCGGACATGCAGAAGTAGGGCGGCGCAGCCGGTCGGTTGCGCGTTTTGAGCCGTGGCCATCCTCGCCCGCGCGCGTCGGGCGCGATCGAACCGGCCCTGGCCCGAAGAGTGGGTGGCGGCGGCGTTCGTGGGCCCCGCCGCCCTCATCATCATGCTCATCGTGCTCGTGCCACTGGTGCGAGCACTCTGGATGAGCCTGTTCGATATCCAGCTCACCCGCCCGGGCCTCGAGCCCTTCGTTGGCCTAGGAAACTACGTCGACCAGCTCACCAGCGGCGACTTTTGGGCCGCCACCGGGCGGGCGCTCTACTTCACGATCGTGACCACTGGTCTGGAGCTCGGGTTCGGGGTGGGGCTGGCGCTGCTCATGGACCAGCCGCTTCGCTTCCGTTGGCTCCTGCGCACGATCATCATCCTGCCGTGGGCGCTACCCACCATCGTGAACGCGCTGATGTGGCGCTGGATCGACAACGCGGAGTACGGCGCCCTCAACGCCGTCCTCACGCAGACGGGCCTGCTGCACAGCTACCAACCGTGGCTCTCCGACAGCGATCTCGCCATGTGGATGGTGATCTTCGCGGATGTCTGGAAGCTCACGCCGCTGGTCGCAATTCTGCTCCTTGCTGGCCTGCAGTCAATCGACCGCGAGATCGTCGAGGTGGCGCGGGTGGATGGAGCCGGACCGCTCCAGATCTTCCGGCACATCCTGCTGCCTCTTTTGACGCCCGTGATCCTGATTGTCCTCGTGCTTCGCACGATGGAGGCCTTCAAGGTCTTCGATCTGATCTGGATCATGACCCACGGCGGTCCGGCTAACTCGACGCAGACGATCGCCATCTATGCCTACCAGACCGCATATCAGGAATTCGACTTCGGGCGCGGCGCCGCGCTGGGCTACCTCATCGCGCTGGTGATTATGGTGCTGGCCGCCGTCTACCTGCGGCTCCTGGGACGGACCGGGCAGACAGCGTGAGCACAGCGCCGATTCCGAACATTGGGCCTGTCGGGCGGGGAAGCCGCCAGCGGCTCAGGCGAGCGAACCTTCTGCGGCAGGCATTCCTATACGTGGGCATGGCCGTTGCCCTGGTGGTGATTCTCGCCCCATTCGCCTGGCTGCTGATCTCGAGCGTAGCGGCCCCGGTCGACCTGCTCGCGCGGCCGCTGCGCTGGATCCCCGAGCACATCGGCTTCGACCGTTTTGCGGCGCTCACGATTAGCAGCTCACCAGACGAGAACTCCGAAGGCTTCAGAGCGGCCATCATCAACAGCACGGTGGTTGCGTCGAGCGTGACGGTCGTCTCTCTGCTGGTTGGGACGCCTGCGGCATACGCGTTCGCCCGGCTGCGATTCCCCGGTCGCGGTTGGCTCATTCTCGCCTTCATGGCGACCTACATGCTGCCGCCCATCGCCCTGATCCTGCCCCTCTACCAGATCATGGGCGTGCTCGGCCTGCGCGACACACCGATGGCCTTGATCATCATCTACTCGTCGTTCGTGACTCCGTTCGTGATCTGGATCATGCGCGGCTACATCGCGTCGATCTCTTCCGAGCTCGACGACGCCGCTCGCATCGACGGCTGCTCGCGGCTCTCGGCGCTCTGGCGGGTAATCGTGCCGGTGGCGCTGCCGGGCCTCGTGTCGACGGGGCTACTTGCCTTCTTGATGGCTTGGGACGAGTTCCTGTACGCCTTGATCATGACCCAGACCAATGCCTCGAAGACCCTGCCGGTCGCCATCAACGACTTCATCGGTCGCCACGGCCTCGACTTCGGGCTGCTGGCCACCGGAGGCGTCATCGCGGCGCTGCCCCCGGTCCTCATCGCCTTCGTGTTCCAGCGCTATATCGTGGCCGGGCTCGCCTCCGGGGGCGTCAAGGGATGAGCCCCGCGGCTGGTCCCGAAGAGATGGGCCGCGAGCTGTCGCAGGGGCCGGATGCCGTCGAGTCGACCCTGGCCGAGGTGCGGCGCCTCCACCCAAAGCTCAGCCCGTTGCTCGCCTCGGCCCGGCGCATCGTCCTGGTGGGAACCGGCGCCTCCCTTGCGGTCGCGCGCACGGCGGCGCCGCTCTGGCGTGGATCAACGGAGCAAGGGCTAGTCGTCAGGCAGTCCACCGAGATCGCGCTGGGCAATCTGGATGGGGACCACTTCGCGGCCTCCGACCTGGTGATCGCCATCTCGCAATCGGGGACCAGCGCGGAGACGCTGGCGGCGGCCCGCCGAGCGGACATGTCCGGCTGCCGCGTGCTGGGCATCACCGCCCACGGCGACGCGCCTCTGTCCGCCGCGACCTCGCACACGCTGCTCGTGCAGAGCGGTGACGAGCAGGGAGCCTCCACCATGTCGGCCCTGGCCACCCTCGCGGCGCTGCTGGGGCTCGCCGGGCTGCTGCCCGTCGATGCTGCGGGCGCGGCGGTGCTCGCTGGCCGCTTGCGCACGACGGCGGCCTCGGAAAACGATATGGAGGCGTCCGCTCGGCTCCTTGCCGGCGCACGGCACGTCTGGTTCATCGGCTTCGGTGCTGGGCTGGGCATCGCCGAGGCGGGCGCGCTGCTCTGGCACGAGAAGGTGGTTCGCCAGGCGATGGCCACCACACCGAGCGAGCTTCGGCACGGCCCCATCGAGGCGGTCGGTGCCGATGACGCGATCGTCTTGATCGACGTGGACCGCCCAAGCCCCGATCGTGCGGCTTACCTTGCTCTCCTGCGGGCCGAGGTTGCCCAGCTCGGAGCAGCCCTGATCGAGCTCCCGTCGACCGCCGAGGGCGAGCCGCCGGCCCGCGCAATGGCCGCACTGCTCCGCGTCCAGCAGCTAGCTCGAGCCACGGCGCTGGCGGCCGGCACCTATCGGGAAGGCTTTGCCGTCCTCCGGCATGTCGTTACGGCCGCGGATCGGCTGTTCGAGCTCTAGCCGACGTGGAACTCGTCGATCCGCTTGAGGTTGACGATGAGGGTATCGAACAGCTGCCGCTCGTCCCCGTCCTTCCCCAGCGTTGCCTCGGTGAGCGGCAGGAATTGGCGCGTCGAGCGCAGGTAAGGGTCGTACTCCTCGCCGGGCATCAGATGCGCGGTTCCCGCCACGATCCACCCACCGATGCGGATCATGACCTCGTGTCGCTGGCGCTGCAGCCGTCGCTCAGGCGGGCTGACGTGGGGCGGCGGTACCACGACCAGCAGCTCAGCGGGGTCCAGCGAGATCCAGCGGGCCGGCGAGCGCCCCCCCGGCAGAAACGAGAGCGGATTGCCACGCTGCAGCAGGTCGCTGACGCGCTCCTCCCCGGGCTCGATCCAGCCGACGAGGTCGTGACCAGCCATGATGAGCCGTATCGGCTGTGGCTCAGGTTCGGTGGGCTCGGCTTCAGCGGGCGGCGGGTCCCGCGTGAACAGTGACGGCAGCTTCACCGGGCCAGCCTAGGCGCGCGGTCGGTCCCAGTGTCAATGGGCCCCGGCGAGTACGTCCGTGATGATTGGTCCGAGGAAGAGCGCGCCCATCACAAGCCGCGTCCCTTCTTGGCCTCGAGAAGAGCGGCGTCCGCCCTCGCCGTAACCTCGTCCAGCGTCTCGTTCGCCGCGAGCGCGGCCAGCCCCACGCTGATCCCGACGCCGACTTCGTTCTGGACCGACCGATGGATCAAGCCGAAACGCCGCTCGACTTCCTCAAGGTCGGCTCCGCCGAGTCCGCACACGAACTCGTCGCCGCCGTACCGAACGACCGGGTCGAATGAGCGCAGATTGGATCGCATGGCCGCAACGAGGGTCCGTAGCACGTGATCGCCAGCGGCATGCCCTTCCCGGTCGTTGACACGCTTCATGCCGTCGACGTCAACAAAGGCGATGACAAAGCGCCCGTCGCCCCGCCGTGCGTGGTCGATCTCATGCGTCAGTGCGAGCCTGCCCATCTCGCGACGGAAGGCTCCCGTCAGGTCGTCAAGATGAGCGTTGTTCAGCTCGGACTGCAGACGTGCGCGTTCGCGGGCGGCCTCGGCTCGATCCTCCGCAGCTCTCTCTCGATCGGCTGCCGCACGAGCGCGGTCGGCTTCGGCACGAGCGCGGATATGTTCCCTCGCGCGAGCGACCGCAGCCTCGATTGTGTCGAACTCCTCGTCGCTCACCGTCTTCGCGGCCGTCGGACCATCTGAGGCAGCGATGGAGTGATCGATCGCCTGTGCGCGAACGCCCCTGCGTCGCGCCGTCTCGTCACGTGCCACAGACGTTGCGTCGCGCTCGGCTGCGGTCTCGATTCTGGAACCGGCAGACCTCGCTCGTGCGTCGTGCGTGGCGAGTCGATGGACCCTGGTCGCCTCGCGGGTCAAGCGCGAGGCTTCGTAGGCCTCCTGACCCGCTGCCTCGGCATCGGCAGAGTGCTGCCGGTCCGCGCTCGCCTGGTCCTCGTCTGCGGCGCGCTGATCGCGCGCCGCGTCGGCTTCGTCTCGGTCCTCCGCGCTCTGGTCGGCATCTGACCCGGTCTGGTCGGCATCTGACCCGGTCTGGTCGGCATCTGACCCGGTCTGGTCGGCATCTGACCCGGTCTGGTCGGCATCCGCGGACCGCTCGGCATCCGCGGACCGCTCGGCATCCGCCTGATCGCCGTCCTCTGCAGACC
>JALYTG010000104.1 GCA_030854405.1 Chloroflexota bacterium
CACGCAGTGGCCCGAATCTCGTTCGCTGCGCACGGCCGCCAGATCGTCCTCTCGCGTGCCGCTCGAGAGGCTACGGAAGGGTCGCTGCCAGCCGGCATCGGCTTCCGTGATCTGGGCGCACACCAGCTGCAGGGCATGCCGGAGCCGGAGGCGCTCTTTCAGGTGGAGAGTGCCGACCTTCCCACCGATTTTCCGCCGCCCAGGATCTTTGCCGCGGCGCCTGCCTAGCCCGTGGCGCGGTCCTCGATCTCCCACGCGTGGTCGAGCGCGTGCCACGCCGTTCGGCGAACGAAGTAGAGCGGGAGCCAGAGCTTCTTCGTTCCGCTCGGGTTGTCGACCGGCTCCTCGCGTACGCGAGCCGACAAGGCGCCGACGACAGCCTTGCGCAGCGCGTCGGCATCGGCGTCGGCATGTTTTCCTGTTGCTTCGGGTGGTCGCGCACCGAGCCGCGTCAGGTATGCCTGTTCGGCACCGAAGACGTGCGAGGCCATGTGCGCCTGGTCGCGTCCGCCTCCGCGCGGTCCCTTCCGCAGCTCGACCGACGCGTGCCGCTGCAGGGCCGCGTCGAACGCCCCCCAGGCGGCTCGCAGGAGGGTCAGCTGGCGCTTCAGCTCGCTCTCATTGAGCGGACGCTGATCGCCGCGGGGCGCGGCACCCGGGGCGCCGAACTCAGTGGTCGGGCTGCCCTTGAGACGTTCGGTCACCTCCAGCGTCGAAGCGTCGGCCGGCGCCGTGAAGCCAGCGCTCCTCCCGACGACCTTCGCGTATCGCGGGCCGTAGGCCAGCAGCGCTTCGAGCGCCTCCCCTTCGGTGCGGCCGCTGCGGCACCACCCCGGCCAGTCAACACCAGCCGCAAACGTTCGCTTTGGCGTGACCTCGAGGTAGACGGCAATTGGTCGCTTCACCGGCATCGGCTCACCCTCTGTCGCACGGCAACACGATACCGGGGCGAAGCGATCGCTGGTCGGCGATTACGATTCGCCGAGCCGGCCAGCACGTGCCGCCATCCGGCGGCGAATGTGGATAACTCGCTCGACTTGACGGGCTGGCGGATCAACAATGGACGGTACAGCGTCGTGTCGCGGCCGCTCTCACTCATCGACCCCACGAACGCAGCCCCTAGAGGATGGTTCGATGGACGACAACCAGATGGTCGCGCGCATTCGCGAGCTCTACGAGTTCGGCGACATGCAGGAGTACGGCAAGGCAATGGAGGAGTTGGCCTCAGAGGACATCGTGCAGGAGTGGCCGCAGTCCGGCGAGCGGATTCGCGGTAAGGGCAATATCGCCAAGATGAATGAGGGGTACTCGAGCAACACGGGCACGACGCCGAAGGCGACCCTGCGCCGCGTCCTCAAGCCCGGCGAGGCCTGGATCATCGAGGGCACGATCGACTACGGGGATGGCACGCCGGTTTCCTCGGTCGCGATCATCGAGCTCGGCGCAGATGGCAAGATCGTTCGCGAGACCGATTACTTCGCGAACCCGTTCGAGGCTCCGGCCTGGCGCAGCCAGTTTGTGGAGCGGATGGAGCCCGTCGGCTCACGCTAAGGTCTCGGGCAGGGCTGGGCCCCTCGGCCCAGCCCTGCGCAGCGAGCATCGGCCATTGCAGCCCAGGGGTGCATGACCGCGCGTCCTTCGGCGATCATGCCGCGGCATTCCATTCCAGTGGAGGTTTCCAGCCTTGGATCTCCTACATGTCCTGTTGCGCGTGGTGCATATCGGCGCGGGCATCCTGTGGGTCGGTGGCGCGGTCGCCTTCTTCGTGTTCATCGAACCCACGGCGAGCGAGCTCGGCCCTGATGCCGAGAAGTTCATGGAGCGTGTGATCGTCAAGCGCCGCATGCCGATCTACTTCTTGGCCCTCTCGGGGCTCAGCGTCCTTGGCGGGCTTATCCTGTACTGGATCGATTCCTCAGGGCTCCGGGCAGAGTGGATCGGGACACCATTCGGTCTTGCGCTGACCATCGGCGGGATTACCGCATTGATCGCATTCGTCGGCGGCAACCTGCTGATCAAGCCGAACGTCGACAAGCTGGCCGAGATCGGCGGCGCCATCAGGGCCGGAGGAGGTCCGCCGTCGGAGGCCCAGATGAGCCAGCTCCAGGAGGTCCAGGCGAGGCTGCGGACCATCGGCCTGGTGGACATTGTTCTGCTCGCCGTCGCGGTGATCGCCATGGCCAGCGCCCGTTATCTATAGCGAAGCGTGCGGCTGGAGCCCATTCGCATTCGGCGCGCCCATACCTGGATAGACGTCGTGCGCCGCCTCGTGGAGACGCGGCCCACTGCCCTTGAGCCCGCGGGTCACGGCGAATCCGGCGAGCGACGAGGCGCTTGGTGGAAGAGCCTACCTCGGGTCGGTGAAGCTCCAGGTGTCCGGAATGAGAGCAGGGGCCTTGCCGATGACGATGGCCACCTCGAGGTGCGTCGTGAGCTTGATATCGGCGGGATTGCCGTCTTGCTTCTTGCCATCGAGATACACGTCCACGGTCGTGTCCGGCTTGCAGTAATCGCCGACGCAGGAGTCGTCCAGCCGGATGCCCCATTCGGCGAAGAACTGCCCGAGCGTGTATGGATCCTGGTTCGCCTTGCTCGACTCGGTGTGCACGACGCCGTCCGGATCGTGGGTATGCAACTCGGAGAGACACGGCGCATTGCAGATACTCACCTGGTAGTCCATCCCTGTTCCGTCCAGCGTCTTGGTTGCCTCGATGCCCTTGGGCGCCGCGATATCGATGCCAATCCCGGCGGGTATCGGAACGCGTTGACCATCCACGAAGACGTCGACGTGGGCGTGGGTGTGAGTGGTCAGGAATTCCCGGTCGGTCGGATGGAGGCCGGCGTCGCCGCTGAGCTTCATGGGGTCCGTTGGAGCGGGCCAGGACGGCTGCACGAGCGGTTTCGTGCCGCACGCCAACAGAATTAGACCCAGAACGGCGAGCCAGCACGCTCGGAAGACGACAGCCGACATCGCCGACCCTCCGTGTCGGTGCGAAATCATTCGCCGGAGTGTAGCGCGCGCCAGGCCCCGAGGCGCCCCGGGGCGCGCTCCGGTTCCTTCTGCGTACCATCTCTTCGTGAGCCAGCTCAACGCGCGGAAATGGCCTGCGATCGGCCACACCAGCTCAGGGTGACGGCAGCCTGCCGGGTGATCTTGATCGGGATGATGGGCAGCGGCAAGACCACGGTGGGGCGCCACCTGTCTGAGCGCACCGGCTGGCCGTACCACGACAACGACGAGCTGCTCGACCGGCTCTTCGGCGCCACCCCACGTCAGGTGTTGGCACGGAGCGGAGAGGCGAGGCTGCGCGAGACCGAGTCGAGCGCGCTCGCCCTCGGCCTCGAATCGGCGGTGCCCTGCATAGTCGGCGCCGCCGCGGGAACAATCCTCGCTGAGCGGAATCGGCGTTTGCTCGGCGATGCAGGGATCGTTGTGTGGCTGCGGGCAACTCCCGGCGCGCTGAACGAGCGCGCCTTCGGGGCCGACCATCGACCCTGGCTGGACACCGGCGGGGAGGCGTGGGTTCGCTCGAGCGTAATGGAGCGTAACCCGCTCTATGCGTCGGTGGCGGATGTCATCGCCGACACCGATGGCCGCCAGCCCGATGAGATCGCGGAGGAGATTCTGCGACGCGTCGCCGAGATCTGTCCGCAAGAGTCTGCAAGGGCCTGAAACCCTGGTGAGCGATGGCCGGCGGGCGGTGGCGTTCGGATGGGATCGTTCGACTGAGCGGCCGTTGGCATGGATCCGGGAAGGGACCACGTGGACGCAGTCGCCCCTGCCCGACGCGTTCGGCGGGCTGCCTCGGATCGCCGCCGCCGGCCCGTTAGGGGTGGTAGTGGTCGGCTATCGGCCGACCCTGCGCGGACAGAACCCGGTCTTCTGGCACCTGGCGGCGGACGGCTCGTGGGTCCCTGAGGCAGATCCGTTGCTCCCTCTCGTCGCGGACCCATCCGCGGATCAGTGCGGCCAGGTCCCAACGACCGCCGTCGAATTCGTCGTACTGGATCGCGCGCTCGCGGTCGCGTGCTTTGGCGGAATTCCCCTCAGCTTCCGGGCTTGGTCGGCTGGATGCCCCGGCTGCTTCGGAGATGCACCACTCAACGGGATGCCGGCATGGCTTGCGACGCCCGGCAGCAATCAACTGTCCCTCTCGCCGATCGAGGGCTTCGGCGATTGGTGGGTTCCGGTCGTCCTCGACCCGACGCTCAAGCAAGACCACGCGTGGAAGGAGACGTGGCTCGAGGTAACCGGCGCCTTCGACGATCCGGCGGCGAAGGCATGCCGCTCGACGCCAAGCCGCGATGAGGAGCCTTACTACACGGGACGGCAGTCGGTGATCGACAACTGTCGCCAGCAGTTCGTGGTGACCTCCGTCGCGCCGGTCCCGGGCCCCTGACCGAGTATTGATCCCGGGCGGCTCGCTGGCTATGCTGCGTAATCGATTGCGCGATCGGTTTCCCGAACGCGCACGAGCCCGCGAGCATCAGCGAAGGAGCCGATGAGCGAGCGTGTCAGTCGTCCAGGTCGCCCCGCCGCCCGCTCCCTCGCGAGCCGCACGTGGGGATTCGCGTGAGGGTCGCGCTGGTCGGAGCAGGCCGGATCGGGCGGCTGCACGGACGTCTTCTCGCAGCGCAGGGGGATGTCGCGGAGGTCACCGTGGCGGATGTCGATCCAGCCAGGGCAAAGGCATCGGCCGACGCGATCGGCGCCCGGCTGGCGGCAACCGTCGAGGAGGCGTTCGATTCGAGTGATGCAGTGGTGATCGCCGCTTCGACCAATGCTCATGCGGCGCTGGTCAGCATGGCGATCGACCGCGAGCTGCCGACCTTCGTGGAGAAGCCGCTCGCCTTCGATCTCGCCGAGACGGAGACGCTTGTTGAAAGGATCGAGCACGCCGGGATCCGTGTGCAGGTCGGCTTTCAGCGCCGCTTCGACCCGGCCTACGTCGAGGCTCGCCGCATAGTCGAGACCGGCGAGCTGGGAACCGTGTACCTCGTCCGGCTTGTCGCGCACGACCACGAGCCTCCTCCCGACGATTACATTCCCACCTCCGGCGGTCTCTTTCGCGACTCGTCGATCCACGACTTCGACGCGCTGCGCTGGGTCACCGGACAGGAGGTCGAGGAGGTCTACGCGGCCGGGTCGGTCCGCGGCTTCCCGGTCTTTGCCGAGCATGACGACGTTGACACAGGCGCCGTCATTCTGGAGATGGGGGACGGAACGCTCGCGGTGCTGGGCCAGACACGGCACGATCCGCGGGGATACGACATCCGAATGGAGATCATCGGGTCGAAAGACGCGATCACGGTCGGCCTCACCCCGCGCACGCCTCTGCGCTCGGTCGACGCCGACGGGTTGGCCATGCCCGGGCCGGCGTGGACCAGCTTCCTCACGCGATTCGAGGTGGCGTACCAGGCCGAGCTGCTCGCCTTCCTGCGGGTTGCCCGCGGTGAGATGGCAAGTCCGTGCACGGCTCGCGATGCGCTGGAGGCGATGCGCATCAGCGTTGCCGCCAGCTGCTCCAGGTCGGAGCGAAAACCAGTGCGACTCCGCGACATTGGCTCGCGACCGAGGTCGCCTGATCGAGAACAGGGCCCTCGGGAGGAGGTGAGCGGGGCAGGCTGAGCATAGTGATCTGCGATGCGCGTGACGCGTCGCATTCCGCACGGAGGTTCTGAGGAGGACCATATGGGATCCTGGAAACGGGCGACCGTCTTGCTGCTCGGAGCGGTGCTGAGCGCGTGCTCGGCCAAACCGAGCCCGGGGGCTTCGGGAGGCGGGTCGAACGTCACCCTTACCATCGCCGCGGTGCAGGGTGTTGAGGACACCGGGCTCAAGGCGCTCGCTCCGATGTACAAGGAGAAGACCGGCGTCACGATCCAAATCGTCGAGGCGCCGTACGACAGCCTCTACTCGAAGCTCGTCAACTCCTTCAGGGCCAAGGACTCGACGTATGACCTGGCCATGATGGACGACCCATGGATGCCGAAGTTTGGCACCGACGGATCGCTCAGCGATCTCGGAGCGCTGGGCATCCAGCAGGACTCCGATATCGCCCAGGTGGTCTGGGACGTCGGCACGTGGCCGCCGCCGCGCGGGCCAGTGCCGCCCAGTGAGAAAGACAAGAAAGCACAGCTCCTCGGCGTGACCATCGTCGGCAACGTCGAGATGTTCATGTATCGCAAAGACCTGACCGATCCGCCCGCCTCCTACGACGACGTTCTCACCAACGCGAAGGCGCAGAACAAGGCCAATTTTGCTGGCTATCTGGTCCGCGGCAAGGCGACCAATCCGGTGGTGGCGGACTTCCTGCCCATCCTCTGGTCGTTCGGAGGCGACGTCTTCGACGACAACTGGAACGTGGTCTTCGACAACGCCCAGTCGCTGGCCGCCGTCAAGTTCCTGGTCGAGGATCTCAAGGCGGTCGCGCAGGCCGACCCGGCCAGCACCGACGCCGGCGACCGCGATCGGCTGATGGCGATCGGCCAGGGCTATCAGTCGTCGACCTGGCCTGGCGAGATCAATACGGCGGTGCTTGATCCCGCCTCTTCGAAGGTCGTCGGCAAGGTCGGCTTCATCCCGATCCCCAAGGGGCCGAGTGGCAAGGGTGTCGGCATGATGGGCAACTGGATGCTCGGCGTCCCCAAAGCGTCCAAGAACCAGCAGGCCGCAGCCGACTTCATCAAGTGGATGCTCGAAAAAGGCACCCAGAAGACCTACGCCCAGAACGGCGGCATCCCGTCCCGAACCAGCATCCTGAAGGACACGTCGCTGGAAGCGGCGAATCCGTACTTCCCGGTTCTTGCCGATGCGCTCACGGCGCCGCCGAACTGGCGCCCGCGTACCGATCAGTGGAATGCCGTCGAGTTGATTCTCGGTAACCACCTGAACGCGGCCCTGGCCGGCCAGGAGACCGCCCAGCAGGTGGTCGACAAGGCGTCGGCCGAGGTCCGGACCCTGATGCAGAATGCCCACTATCCGACCAAGTAGGCAGCCGATGAGGGCAGAGACTCTTTTCTGATGTCCCTCACCGCCCGCGCCAGGACCAACTGGTCCGCCCGGAGCCGACAGGAGCGCCTCGGCCTGAGGCTGCTCCTGCCGGTCTTCGGCACCGTGGTCGTCATTGCGACGATCCCGTTCATCCTCGCCGTCGTGCGGGCCCTGACCTCCGACAGCGGGGAGTTCGTCGGCCTGGATAACTTCACCCGAGCGCTCGGCAATACCCAGCTTTACGAATCACTCAAGCAGACAGGCATCTACGCGGTGCTCGTGCTGCCAACAGAGATCCTGTTGGGGCTCGGCCTCGCGCTGCTGGTCCATCGGACGGTGAAGTCGGTCGCCCTTCGGGCTGCCATCTACATCGCCGCCATGATCCCGATCGTGATTCCGCAGATCGCGATCGGCGTCGTCTTCCGCCTCGTCTACGCCCCGGACTACGGAGTTCTGAACGCGCTGCTGGGCGATACCGGCCACGACCAGATCCTGTGGCTCTCGTCGCCGCCGCTGGCGATGCTGTCGGTGGCCAGCGTCGACATCTGGCAATGGACGCCGTTCGTGTACCTGATCATGTTCGCCGGTCTGCAGACGGTCCCGGTCGAGTCGATCGAGGCGGCGCAGCTCGACGGCGCAACCTCCTGGACCCAGTTCCGGCACATCGAGCTCTACTACCTGCGGCCGCTGCTGCTCCTGGTTGTGTTCTTCCGGATCGCCGACGTGCTGCGCGTCTTCGACCACGTGTACGTGCTGACCGGGGGCGGGCCAGGTACCACGACCGAGTTTCTGAGCCT
>JALYTG010000016.1 GCA_030854405.1 Chloroflexota bacterium
GGATCCCGCCCTGCTGCGGCCCGGTCGATTCGACCGCCAGGTGGTCCTCGACCGTCCGGACATCAAGGGCCGGCGTGAGATCCTCAACGTGCACATCAAGGGCAAGCCGCTCGACAAGACGGTCGATCTCGAGGCGCTCGCGCGACGCTCGCCGGGCTTCTCCGGTGCCGACCTCGCCAACCTGGTCAACGAGGCGGCCATCCTGGCGGCGCGCCGGAACAAGAAGTCGGTCGGAAATGCCGAGTTCAACGAGGCGGTCGACCGGGTCATTGCGGGGCCCGAGCGCCGCAGCCGAATCATCTCCGAGGAGGAGAAGGAGATCATCGCCTATCACGAGGGCGGCCACGCCGTCGTGCAGCGCGTCCTTCCCAAGTGCGACCCGGTCACCAAGGTGACGATCGTCTCGCGAGGGATGGCGCTCGGCTACACCATGAGCCTTCCCTCCGAGGACCGATACCTCCACTCCAAGACCGAGTTCGAGGACAAGATCGCCGGCATGCTCGCCGGCAACGTGGCCGAGACGCTCGTCTTCGGGGACACCACCACCGGCTCGTCGAACGACATCGAGAAGGCCACCGCGCTGGCTCGCGCGATGGTCACGCAGTACGGCATGAGCGACAAGCTTGGGCCGCTCGCGTTCGGCAAGAAGGAGGAGATGGTTTTCCTTGGTCGCGAAATCAGCGAGCAGCGCAATTACTCCGACGAGATCGCCTCGCAGATCGACTCCGAGGTACGCCTGATCATCGAGAACGCGTTCGAGCGCGCCAAGGAGGCACTCACCTCGCATCGCGAGGTGCTCGACAACCTGGCCGCTCTCCTGGTCGAGAAGGAGACGATCGAGTCCGACGAGTTCGAGGCGCTCTTCGCCGGCCATCCGCCGCGCGCCGCCGCCAGCCCCACCATGCGTCGCATCCGCGACGAGGCAGAGGAGGAAGCGGAGCAGGGGACCGATGTCGTCACCGAGGGCGACGCGGTCAAGCCTCGCCGCAGGGGTCAGGCTCCCCAGCCAGCCTAGTCCGATGAGGCCCGGCCGATCGCCGGGCCTCTCACTGGCCGGGACTTTCGGGTTATTCCGAAGGGTACGAGGGCGGTCGTATACTCGCCTCCGTTGCGCGCAGGCACCTGCCTGCCTCATCAGCTCGAGCACCTAGGAGCCACCCCCAGATGGCCATCGAAGAGCCGATCGCCCAGCCCGCCGCCGCCAAAGCCAGCTCCGAGTGGAAATACGAAACGGGATCGGGGACGCTCGTGCCACGCTCGGCGCTCGACGTGCTCACGAACCTGAACGAGCGCATCGCGTCGGGCAAGATCGACGACTTCCAGCCCATCGCGACCGGCTTCGTGCCGCTTGACAAGACGATCGGCGGCGGCCTGCGACCCGGTGAGCTGATGCTGATCGGTGGCGCGCAGGGGGCGGGCAAGACGACGCTGGCCCTGCAGATGGCGCGCAACGCGGCCGCATCGGGCCAGGCGACCATCCTCTACGTCTGCTTCGAGCACGAGGAGGAGTACCTCATCCAGCGCATGATCGCGATGGAGTCGGCGCTGGCCCACCTACCCCAGAAGTCCGGTGCGGTGAAGATCCAGGACGTGAAGAAAGAGGTCGTCGGCAGCTACACGGCATCGGCCGAGACCGGCACCCGGGCCAAGCTCGGATCCAACCCCCGCCTGCGGCCGAGCCTCGAGCGAATCGCCCGATACGGCACCAACCTGTTCCTCATGCGCGGCACGGCGACCGCCAGCACCATCGACAACCTGCGCGAGCTGGTTGCCGAGTACCGGGGCGGCGACGACCGGCGCCTGGTCCTCTTCGTCGACTATCTGCAGAAGGTGCCCGTCATCCCCGAGCCGATGGACGAGGCGGAGAAGGTGACGCGGATCGTGAGCGGCCTGAAGGATATCGCGCTCTCAATGGAGATCCCGGTTGTCGCCATCGTGGCCGCCGACCGCGAAGGCCTCAAGGCCAAGCGCCTGCGCAACCATCACCTGCGCGGGAGCAGTGCCATCAACTACGAGAGCGACATCATCCTGATCCTGAACGACAAGTACCACATCGTCGCCAAGGTGAACATCGAGTTCAACCCGTACCAGGCGCAGCGCTATCGCGACTGGGTGGTCATCACAGTCGAGAAGAATCGTGGGGGCGTTGACAATATCGACCTCGAGTACGAAAAGCTCTTCGAGTACAGCTGCTTCGATCCGACGGGACGGATCACGGCCGAGAAGCTGATCGAGGAACGGCTCTACAACGACTGAGGCGAGATGCCGCCCGTCGACCCATACCAGGTGCTCCAGGTGCTGCCGACTGCAGAGCAGGAGGTGGTTTCCGCCGCCTTCCGTGCGCTTGCGCTGAAGTACCATCCCGACCGCGACTCGACCTCGCGCGCCGCCCAGAGGATGCGCCAGCTGAACGAGGCGTGGGCCCTCGTCCGCGACGACGGGGCGCGTGCCCGCTACGATCGTTCGCGTCGCACCCTTTCAACGGCGGCCCAGGCGGCGGTCACCCCGGGCACGCCGCCAGTGCCGATGTATACCTCGGAGGGTCCGACGGTCGACTTTGGACGGTATGCCGGCTGGAGCATTCGTGATCTGGCACGCCAGGATCCCGACTACCTTCGCTGGCTGGCTCGCCACTCGGCAGGCGTCCGCTTCCGCACAGAGATCTATCGCATCCTGGGCACCACCGCCGCCTGACCCGTTAGTCTGTATCGGCCATGGATGAGCCCCGGACCGATGGCGCGCGCCTGCGCGCCATCTTCCTCGACATCGGCGATACCGTAATGCGACCGAATCCCTCGTGGGAACATGTCTACGCCATGGCGTTCGCCGAGTACGGGATCGAGATCAGCATTGAGGACCTGCGGGTCGCCCTCCGCCAGGCGTATCGTCACGGCGGCTGGGGGTTCGACGATGGCTTCGAGCCGACTGAGGAGACCTCATTTCGCCGGACCGTGGAGATCGACCAGGCGGCTATCGTCCAGCTGGGGATCGGGCCGATGCCGGAGGCATTCTTCCGGCGCCTGAGGGAGCTCTTCATGGTCACCAGCCATTGGCATGTCTTCCCTGATGCCCTACCGACGATGGTTGCCCTCAAGGAGCGCGGCCTGGTCGTGGGAGCGGTCTCGAACTGGGTCTGGAACCTTCCGGAGCTGCTCCATTCGCTGGACCTGGTCGGGCAGTTCGACTTCATCACGGCCTCGGCGCGCGTCGGCTTCGAGAAGCCGCATCCCCGCATCTTCGAAGAGGCGTTGGAGAAGGCGCACGTGCGGCCGTGGGAGGCGATGCACGTGGGTGACCACCTCGACGCCGATGTCCATGGCGCCGAGCGGCTGGGGATCGGCGCGGTCCTGATGGATCGGTATAGCCGTTACCGTGCGGACGAGCTGCCGGCCGGCCTGCCGGTCATCCATTCGCTGGACGAGCTCCTGCCGATTGTCGACGCGCGGCTCGCGGCGGGGGTCCAGTGATGACCGAGTGGCGCTGCTTCATCGCCGTGCCGATCCGCGATCAGCTGCGTGCGGCGCTCTCGTCCGCGGTCGACGCATGGCGTGGCTCGCCTGGCACCGAAGACCTGCGCTGGACCGATGCCTCAGGCTGGCACGCGACCCTCGCCTTCCTGGGTTCGACCGATCCGCGCCGCGTGCACGCGCTGGCCGATACCCTGGCCGACCTGGCCGCGCGCTTTGCGCCGTTCACGCTGGCCACCGGCGGACTGGGTGGCTTCCCGTCAGCCCGCGCGGCACGCGTCGTGTGGTACGGGATCGAGGATCCAGAAGGTCGCCTGGCCGCCGTCGCCTCGGCCGTGCGCCAGGCTGTCGGGCTCGCCGACGACCAGCCGTTCCGTGCCCACCTCACCCTGGCGCGAGCCCGTGGCCAGGGTCGGGCGAGAATGGAGCTCGCGGCGCCGGCTCCGGCCGGGACGCTCCGCGTCGACGAGCTCGTGCTCTATCGCAGCCTGTTGGGGCAGGGGCCGGCTCTCTATGAGCCACTGGCCGTTGCCCGCCTGGGAGTACCGGTCATTGTCTGAGCCACGCATCCCGACCCGAGTCCCGTACGTGGCCGTCATTGGCGATGGCGATCCTCGTGGCCCGGAGGCGCATCTGGTTCTCGACTGGGCGGAGGAGATCGGCCAGCTGCTGGCACGAGCTGGAGCGACCGTCATCACCGGCGGCCTGGGCGGCGTGATGCGGGCCGCGTCCCGCGGCGCGGCAGGCGCGGGCGGGGTGACGATCGGCATCCTGCCGGACGCTGACGCGGACGAGGCGAACGAGTACGTCAGCATTCCGATCGCCACCGGGCTGGGCGTGGCTCGGAACCTCGTCGTCGTCACTTCGGCCGACGCGGTCGTGGCGGTCGGTGGGCGGCACGGCACGCTCTCGGAGATCGGCCTCGCCCTGCGTATGGGCCGCCACGTGGTCGCGCTCGCGTCGTGGCGGGTCGAGTCAGAGCATCGGCTCGGCGGCCCGCGCGTGCACCGTGCCCGGGACCCGCGGGAAGCGGCGGAGCTGGGACTTCGACTCGCCAAAGAGGGCCCGTTCCAACCGGCCTAGTTCAGTGGACGAGCTGGATCGCGTATTGGGTGCTTACTCGTGGCGGTGCGTTGGGATCCCATTGGCCGACCGACCCGCCGCTGACGCTGTCCACAAAGCGCCCGATGAGGCAAGAGGTCGCCCCATTGTTTCCCTGCTCACAGACGGCCTTATTGTTGCCGTTTATGTAGGCGCCCTTCGGCGAGCGCAGCTCGAAAACCGCATACGAGGGGAAGTGATACCACTGGTTCTGGCCGGTCGCCGCCGGATTGGTACAGGGGTTCCCCTCACCCGGGTTTTCGCGGCAGGTGTCGTCGAAAACCGGCATGAAGATGCGCTGGCCCGCGTACTTGTTCAGGCAGTTCTCCACATTGGGGGAGTTGACGTTCCCCGTCGACGTAACCTCGAACCAATCCGGCAGGTCGAGGGTGGGAGGGTGCGGATCGCAGATCTCCGTCGCCAGCTCGCTGGTGCCGCCGTTCGGCGGATTCCAGTCGATCCAGCCAACGCTTCCCGGATTATTGCCACACAGCGGAATGATGTACTCGGTGTTCTTAACCCACTGATCCGTCGTCGGAATTGCCCTGTTCTGCCCGTCGCAAGTGACGATGGTTGTCGGGAACGTGAGCGGTAGCAATGCGCACACTCCAGTGCTTGGGCATGGCTCGCTGGCAGGGCCGCCAACGACCGTCGCTTGGGCGTTCGCCGTGAGGCGATCGATGCCAATCACCTGGGCGAGCAGAGTCAGGTGCACGAGGCTGCCTGTGCCGTGCACACCCTGAGCGCCAGAGGGAATCGCAGAACCGGGCGGAAGGGATCCGACACCGACCGATGGATTGAGTGGATCGCCCCGCCAGTCGGCATATTCGGCACGATCCAGCGTAATCCCATTGGCCGAGGCGGCTGCGGCGACGGCCTGTGCAACCTCTTCATCGGTCCTGCTCGTGGGACCGGCCATGTTTTGCACCATGACGATGGCGCCAGCCTGGGACGCCGCGTCGATTCCGTTTTGCGCGTCTCTATTGGCGGCCCAGGCGAAGCCAACATCGATCACGAGTCCAAGCATCGCAATCAACCCAACCATACTCAGACCGACGATGACCAGAATTTGACCTCGGGCAATTTCTTCCGAGCGACGACCGGCCTGTGACATCACGGCGCCGGACTCAAATAGACGCGTTCCACGGGCATCTTGGAGGCCGACGTGATCGTAATCGGGCCCAGCACACCGTTGAGGATCGGCGTCACGGGCTGCCAGTCATGCTGCACCTCCACACTGGCAATGCATCCGATCTTGACCGGAGCGCACGTAATTCCGCCGTCGGCATATGACGCCGTGACCCTAAGCGGATCGAGCCCGACCGCCTCAGCTCGAGCGGCGGCATCAACGTCAGCCGGAGCCTGGTCAACGATCGCCACGCGGGCGGCACTGCGCGCTGCGTTCGAGACAGAGTTGTACGCGAAGATGGCGCGGCCGAAGTCGATCGTGCCGATCAGAAGCACTAGCAGGAGCGGTAGGACCAGGGCAAATTCGACTAGGGCCTGGCCTCCAGGAGCGCGTGATTCAGCGGGTGGGGTCATGGGTTCTGGTACACCGTTATGGAGCTCCCACAGTCGACCCAGTCACCCCCGACGAGTGATTGCCTTGTGATCGTGAAATTTCCGTTTCCGTCGTACGCGATGTGCGTGGCGCCAAAGCCGGCTCCGGTCCACAGCCCGCCGGCGTTGTTCTTCTTGATTCCCGTGAAGTTTGGGACCCTACAGGGCGCGGCCGGCGGCGCTGGCCACGCGGGGCCCGTCGTGACCGTGACGGTCGAGGTGCGCGGAATGCAGCTGACGCCCGGCGTGGATGCGGCCGGACTCGTTGCCTGATTGGTCACGACGAGTGCGTTCTGGTCCGGCGGCGCAAAGGACCCGGTGAAACCCGCGGCGCTCCATGAGCTTCGCGCGTTTGCCACCGTCCTGCCCTTGAGGTTCGGGACCGTGCGGCACGAGGGATCCACCGAGTCCGGCGGCACCAACGTAGCGATAACGCTGGACGAGAAGATCGCCCAAGTGCCAGGCGTCCAGGTGTTGCAATTGGAGGTGGGATCGTTTTCGCTCACCGAGACCGCCTGGACCGTTCTCGTGTCCGAGCCTGTCGACGGCGTGAACTTCGTCGGTGAGAATCCAGCGGACTGCCATGAGAGCCGAGCTCCGGCAACTGAGAGACCCGCCATCGTCGGAACCTGCCGACAATAGGCGGGCGGTTGTGGCTCGGGGGCAGGGGGCGGCGGTGGGCAGCTTGCGCAGCCGTCACGAACCGGGAATGTCGACGTCGCATTGAGGCTGATCGGCCCCGCGCCAATCACCTCGGCGAGGGGCGTAATCAGGGAGAAGGTGCAGCTCAACTTCACCTCGGCGTAGTCGCCGAGTTGAGGATCTGTGACCACCACCCGATTCCGGGTGAACTTCGGCTCGGCAGGTGGCCCCATGGTGCAGTTACGAGCCGCCGCATCCGCCGCGTCCCCGTTGATCAGGCTCGCGTAGTCGGTCCGGTCATCTGACGTCCATTTCGGGTGGTCGGCGGCGTAGTTCGCGCCCACGCGCGATGCGTTGATCAAGGACACCCAGCCAAAATAGAGACGACCGGCGTCGATCGTCATGACCAGGAACGTCAGAAGCAGGGGCAATACGAGTGCGAACTCGACAAACGACTGGCCACGGAAAGAGCCGGACCGAGGAGAGCGTCGGCGGGAGATGGGCACGTTCAGCATGAGAATGGCAGTCGCGAACTAACGGCGGCGAACGCGACTCGAAACCCCCTGGCACTATCGATGATGATTCCTTATACGGGCGGTACCTTAGTACCCCCCGAGGGCTATGGCTACGGGCCCAACGGCCTGGTCGGTGCCCGGTCGCACCGTCATTTGGCACGCCTTGGGCGGTGCGGACCGGTGCGGTGCAGTCCGGTGTTCACCGAGCATAGCGACCACACCTTTCAGGGCACCTTGCATTTCGCGTCGGTACACTCGACATGCATGACGGAACGCGTTCTCGTTCTCCCCCGTGTATCAGTGCCCGGTGGCTGCGACTTCAACGGCGTTCGCCAGGCCCATGATCTTGCCGCCCTGCGCCGAGCATTGCAGCTGCACGGTCAGTATCTGGAGCGCCCGCTGGCGGAGGGGAATCCGGCCTTCAAACAGCTGATCCCCTATGTCGTGCTGCGCGATGGCGCATCGGTCTTTCTGATGGAGCGGACCGATGCGGGTGGCGACCAACGGTTGCACGGCAAGGCAAGCATCGGCGTGGGCGGACACCTGAACCCGGTCGACGAGGGCGCAGACCCGCTCCTCACCGGGCTGCGTCGGGAATGGGCTGAGGAGCTCCTCGCCGACTGGGAGCCACAATTCAGGCTGGTCGGCCTCCTGAACGACGACTCGAACCCCGTTGGCGCAGTCCACCTGGGAGTGGTCTTCACAGTTGGGGCGGACGGGCGTCCGGTCGAGGTCCGCGAGCACGAGAAGCTGCGTGGCAGGTTCGTTGGTACCGCGGACGTGCTCGCGGCCTGGGACCGGCTCGAAACCTGGTCGCAGCTCGTCGCTGGAGCACTGCTCCAGGGGGCGGCGCCCGCCAGCCACTGACGGTCATCACACCGGGTCCTACTTCGGCGCGGAGTGCCCGGAACGAGCGTGATCGTGCTCAGTGCCTATACTCGGCGTATGGGTGCATTGCCCCGGGCGATCACCGCGCTGGCCTTCCTGCTCGGCCTGGCCGCTCTCGCTGCCCCGGCCGCAGCGGGCGGCGATCACATCGATCGGTTGAAGCTGACCGGGGTGATCGACCAGGTGAATGCCGCCTATATCGAGGAGGGCCTGCTGGCGGCTGGGCAGGGCGGGGCGGCGGCGGTCATCATCCAGATCGACTCACCGGGCGGTGAGCTGACGAGCATGGACCGCATGATCAAGGCGATCCTGGCCAGCAAGGTTCCGGTGATCACCTATGTCGCGCCGGAGGGGGCGCGCGCCGCCAGCGCCGCGACCTTCATCACGCTGGCGGGCGACGTGGCAGCAATGGCGCCCAGCACAAACATCGGGGCCGCGTCGGTGGTGGGATCGGGCGGGCAGGACCTGCCGGCGACGCTCTCGAAGAAGATCACCAACGATGCCGTTGCCCGCATCCGCGAGCTGGCGAGCGACCACGGCCGCAACGCGGACTGGGCCGAGAGAGCGGTGCGCGACGCCTCGAGCATCAGCTCCTCGGAGGCGGTGACGCTCAGTCCACCGGTGGTCGATCTGTTGGCCGCCAACACGACCGAGCTTGTGAGCCGCATCGACCAGGGAACGCGCCCGGACGGGCGACGCCTGACCTTCGACGGTCAGCCGCTCCCGAAGCTCGCTGGCCTCCCGGTCCGCGACGCGAATATGAACTTCGGTCAGCAGTTTCTCCATCTGCTCTCCGATCCCAATATCGCCTTCATCCTGTTCACGGTCGGGTTCTACGGGATTCTGGCCGAGCTCTTCCACCCGAATTTCCTGTCCGGAACACTGGGTGCCATGGCGCTCATCCTTGCCTTCGTGGGCTCGAACAGCTTGCCGCTCAACGTGGGCGGGCTGCTCCTCATCCTGCTGGGGATCGGCCTCTTCGTCCTCGAGCTGAACGTCACGAGCTACGGGCTGCTGACGATGGGTGGCATCGTCGCGTTCGTGCTGGGTGCCTTCGCCCTTTACACCGGCGTCGAGCCGGGGGTCGAATCGGTCCAGGTGAGCGTGCATCCCATCCTGATCGTGGCCGCTATCGCCCTGTCGCTCGTCTACTTCTGGGTGCTGGTGCGGGCGGCGTTGCAGATGCGGCATCAGGCACCGGCTATTGCGCCCATCAGCGCGCTGGTGGGGGCATTCGGAACCGCCCAGACCCTCATCGCGCCTCGGGGGATCGCCTATGCTGGCGGCGAATCCTGGTCAGCACGCAGTCGGGAGGCCGAGATTCCGGAAGGCAGCCCGGTGCGGGTCGTCGAGGTCGACGGCCTCGAGCTGATCGTGGAACCCACTACCGAGGAGGCCCCGAGCCATGACGTTTGAGGATCCCGTCGGCCTGATCATCCTGGTGGTCGGCCTGGCGATCCTGCTCTTCCTGCTCAGCAGCATCGTCCACATCGTGCGCGAGTACGAGCGCCTGGTCGTCTTCTTCTTCGGACGCCTGCAGGGCGCGCGAGGGCCGGGCATCGTGATCCTCATCCCGTTCGTCCAGCAGGCGGTCAAGGTCGACCTGCGCGAGCGCTTCCTCGAAGTGCCGCAGCAGACCTGCATCACCAAGGACAACGCGCCGATCAGCATCGACTTCCTGGTCTACTCGAAGGTCTTCGACCCCTTGGAGACGGTGACCGCCGTGGTCGACTTCACCGGCGCTTCGCAGGCGCTGGCGGCGACCACCCTGCGCGCCGTGATTGGCGATATCCCACTCGACGACGTGCTCGCCAAGCGCGAAGAGATCAACAACGTCCTGCGCTCGAAGCTCGACGAGGTGACTCATCGCTGGGGCGTGAAGATCACCAACGTGGAGATCCGCGAGATCGTGCCGCCGCGCGACATCCAGGACGCGATGAATCGCCAGATGAGCGCCGAGCGCAACCGGCGCGCCAACATCACCGAGTCCGAGGGGACCCGCCAGGCGACCATCAACGTGGCTGAGGGCGACAAGCAGAGCGCCATCCTTCGCGCCGAAGGCGAGCGCCAGGCCCAGATCCTTCGCGCCGAAGGGTTCAGCAACGCGCTGCAGACGATCTTCAACGCCGCGCGCGGCATCGACGAGAAGACGATGGCGCTGCAGTACCTGGAGGCCCTGAAGGCGCTCGCTGCCGGCGACTCGACGAAATGGATCGTGCCGATGGAGCTCTCCGAGCTCACGCGTCCGCTCTCGAGCGCCATGCGCGTGGTGCGCGAGGCTGGCCAGGCTGGACAGGGCGGCGGTGGAGGTTCGCAGCCCGAGCCGTGAGCCAGCCTCGCGGCGTGCTCACCCTGCTCGGCAGGGTCCTGGGGGCGATCACGGGCGGCTACCTGGGGTACGTGGCGCTTCGCGGCTCGCGCCTCCTGGTGCAACCAGCGGTCCGCCCGTTCGTGCCGGACATCGAGGGCGGGCCGTCCACGCCGGGCGATCTCGGCCTCGCCTACGAGGATGTGCGATTCACGACCGATGACGGCGTGACGCTGGGCGGCTGGCTGGTCCCCGCTGGCCGCGAGACGCGGGCGACGGTGATCCTGATGCATGGCTTCAGCGGGCATCGACTGCCGGAGCTCGCCTTCTTCGTTCCCTGGCTCCAGCGGCGCTACCACGTCCTGCAGTTCGACTTCCGCGGCCACGGCACGAGCGACGCCTCCATGATCACGCTCGGCACCCGCGAGCGCGCCGACGTGGCCGCTGCGGTGCGGTTCGCCGAGTCGCGGGGCCTGGGCCCGTTGGCATTGATGGGGATCAGCATGGGTGCCGCGATCGCGATCCTGGCGGCACCGGACCTGCCCGTCGCCGCCGTAGTGGCGGATGCCGCGTACGCCGAGCTGCGCCACCCGATCGCCAGCCGGCTGCGCGCGAGCGGGTATCCGCTGTCGGGGATCGGCTCATGGGCGATCGTGGCGGCGGCCTCCCTCCGGGCACGGCGACGCCTCCTCTCGCCGATCGAGCTCGTCGCGCGCATCGCTCCTCGCGGCCTCCTGCTGATCGCCCCACGCGAGGACAGCCTGATCAACCACACGCAGTCGCTGCGCCTTTATTCCGCGGCGCTAGAGCCGAAAGAGCTCTACCTCGTCCCAGGGGCCGAGCACGCTGCTGCGTACACAGTTGCCGGCGCCGAGTACGAGCGACGAGTCCTCGACTTCCTGGCGCGCCACCTCGACGGCGCAGGGCCGGCCTAGGCGGGGAGCATCGGTCCAGGCGAGGGCAGCATCTATAATCGCGCGAACTTCCTCATCGCCCGAGGGCTCGCATGGCTGTCACCAAGGTCCTGGTCGTTGATGACGACCTGAATATTCAGCGGGTCCTGATGTTCACCCTCAAGCAGGAAGGGTACGAGGTCGTCGTCGCTTCGGACGGAGCGACCGGGGTGGAGAAGGCGACGAGCGAGTCGCCGGACCTGATCCTGATGGACGTCGCCATGCCGCGCCTCGACGGCTACGCCGCGACGCAGCAGATCCGGGCCGCCGAGACGGGTGTGCACGTGCCGATCATCATGCTCACGTCCGAGGCGGACGTGGAGCAGCGCGTCAAGGGGCTGCGCGCGGGCGCCGACGATGACATCGTCAAGCCCTTCCACCCGCTGGAGCTGATCGCGCGCATCAAGGCGCTCCTGGCACGCAGCGGGGGTGGCAGCTCAGCGACGCGCAGCAGCGAAACGAACGCACTCGGGCGCATATGCCTTATGTACGGCGCCAAGGGCGGCGTGGGCACCACGACCATCGCGATCAACACCGCCATCGCCATGGCGCAGGACCTCAAGCGCCGCACCGCGCTGGTCGACGCCAACCTGCAGTTCGGTGACTTTCGCGTCTTCATGGATCTGGGGCTCGATACCGCCTCGATGGTCAACGCCATCACCGAAGCGGACCTCGACACCGACCTGCTCAAGCGACTGATGGTGAAGCATCGGTCGGGGATCGAGCTCCTCCTCGCGCCTCCATCGCCCGCCGATGCGGACATCGTCGTCGAGCGGCAGCGCAACGATCCCAGCTCGCTCACCAGCGTGCTCAACCTGCTGCGCAAGGCCTACGACTACATCTTGATCGACATGGCAAAGTCGATCGACGATTTCAACCTCCAGCTCTTCGATGAAGCCGATCTGATCTTCGTGATCATGACCGCCGACCTGTCATGCCTGAAGAACGTGCGCCTGGTGCTCGAGACGATGGATAGCCTGGGGTACGAGCGCAGCAAGGTGCAGTTGGTGCTGAACCGATCCAACGCCTACACCGGGATCAACATCCGCAACGCGGAGTCGGCCCTCGGGCGCCAGATCGACCACCAGATCATCAACGAGTACCGGGGCGCCATCGGCGCCCTGAACTCCGGCGAGCCGTTCATGTCGAGCCGACCGGATGGGCTCCTCGGGCAGAGTGTGGTCGCCTTCGCGCGTGAGGTCGATCGCCAGTTCGCGGCCGAGGCCATCGCAGCTCGCAGCTGAGCCCGGCCCACTCGCGGTAAGCTTCGCGCCACCGGATGCGATCGTCATGCACCCCGGCGCTGGTCGTGGGTGCTGGCCGCGGTCGACTCGACGGGACGGCCGCTGGTGACCCCCTACGCGCCCATGAACAACCCCGGAACGACCGGAGCACCGCAGGCGTTCGGTCCGGTTGGCTCCCTCCAAGGCTTGCCGGTGTACACCGACGCCAATCTGCCGACGACCCTGGGTGGTGGCACCGAAGATGAGATCTACGTCGCCAAGTTCAGCGACATGCTGTTCATGGAGGGACCTTTGCGCCTGGAGACCTTCCGAGACATCGGCTCGGCCAACGCTACGGTGAGATTCAGGGCGTACCAGTTCCTCAACCTGTTCGTCGGGCGATTTCCAGCAGGAGTGTCGCGGATCCGTGGCACCGGCCTAATCGCGCCAACCTGGTAAATGTTGACGATGGGCCGGTCGTTTCCTCCAGCGGCCGGCCCACTTCACGATGCTCGCGCTCCCGGCAATGGCGTCTAACCTCGGCGCCGGCGCCGGGCTCCTGGCGACAGGCGCGGTCCCTCTGACCCGCGGAAGCCTCCGAGCAGCCGGCGGGTCGTCACGCCGGTCTAAAGGCCCACGGAGCGGCTCCGCCCTAAACTGGGGAGGAGATACAGGTGTATCGTGTGGATAAGTCGAAGGGGCGCCGCATCTCGTCCGGCCCCTTGAGGTAGAACTCGTTCGCGTCGAAGCGGAGCCGGTTCGGCGTATGTGCCGATCAGCCCCGCGCTGTGCTGCGCCAGCAGGTCGCGGTCGATGCGCGGCTTGTAGTAGTAGCCGTCGAGGCTCGCCTTGGTGGTGAGCGCCATCAGGTTGCGGTAGCCGACGAGGTCCTTGGCGAGCAGGATCAGGTGGTAGTAGTCCGCGTCCGCCTTCCCCTCCCGGTCGGTGTGGCCGCGAGGGGCGACGTATGCCTCGACGCCGATGATCGGCTTGATCCCGACCTTGCGGCAGGCCTGGTAGAACGGGATCACCCCGTACATGCTGCCGTGGTCCGTGATCGCCAGCGACGTCATCCCCTGCTCACCACCGCCTCGTCGGAGACCGGTGTCCAGGAAACGCACTCCACGCCAGCTCGACTCACCGTTGGCCGCCGGCGTGCGTCGGCCCTTGACCGGCTGCTCGTGGAGCGTGTACAGCGCCGTCGGTACCGCCCAGAATGCCGGTGTGGTCCCTGAGACGCGCTACGCGAAAAGCTTGGATGGCATCCACATCGCCTACCAGGTGATCGGCGATGCCGATCTGGACCTCGTGCTGTCGCCCGGCTTCGTGTCTCACGTGGAGCACTCATGGGAAGACCCATCCATGGCCCGGTTCCTGCGGCGGCTGGCCTCCTTCACCCGCCTGATCGTTTTCGATAAGCGAGGGACGGGTCTTTCGGATCGCGCCCCCGACGGTCAACCTGGGTTGCTCGAGGACCGGGTCAACGACATCGCCGCCCTGATGGACGCGGTGGGATCGAAGCGGGCCGCGATCATGGGCGTCTCGGAGACCGGACCCGTGGCCCTCCTGTTCGCCGCTACCCATCCCGAGAGGACGAGAGCCGTCGTAGCCTATGGCACGTTCAGTGGCAAGGGCGACACCGGTCCGACCTACCCATGGGCGCCGACCCCAGGCAATCTGGAGTGGCTCGACCATCTCGAACGAAGCTGGGGCCGCGGCGCGTTGTTCCTGGAAGACTTCGTGCCGTCGCTCGTGAGCGACAGGCGCTACGTGGCGTGGTTCGCCAAACTCGAGCGACTTGCCGCGAGCCCCGGCGCCGCGGTGGCCCTGGCTCGGATGGTCCAGCAGATCGACGTCCGTGAAATCCTCCCCACCATCCGTGTCCCCACGCTCGTGCTGCATCGGCGAGACGATCAGGCGGTTCCGCTGAAAGAAGGCCAGTACATCGCCGATCACGTGCCCGGGGCGAAGTTCATCGCGCTTCCGGGCGCGGACCACTGGCCGTGGATCGGAGATCAGCGGGCCGTCGAGGAGATCCAGGAGTTCCTCACCGGGATGCGCGATAGCGCCGCGCCGGAGCGCGTCCTGGCAACGGTGATGTTCGTCGACATCGTCGACTCCACGAAGCGAGCTGCGGAGATCGGCGACCGGCGTTGGGTGGACCTGCTGGAGAGTTTCTACGGCGTCGTCCGGAACGAGCTCGCTCGGTACCGAGGACGAGAGATCGATACGGCCGGGGACGGCTTCTTCGCGACATTCGACGGACCAGCGCAGGCCATCCGATGCGCGATGGGGCTCATCGAGGCCGTGGAGAGGCTCGAGCTCCAGGTCCGAGTCGGCATCCACACGGGCGAGGTCGAGCGAATCGCCGACAGCGTGGGTGGGCTCGCGGTTGTCATCGGGGCGCGTGTTGGCGCGCTGGCCGGACCGGGGGAGATCCTGGTCTCGCGGACCGTGACGGACCTCGTCGTTGGCTCGAGCATGGTCTTCGAGCAGCGGGGCAAGCACCAGCTAAAGGGCGTTCCGGGGGAGTGGGAGCTCTACGCAGTCGATCGAGACCAGACTGGCATCGCGGCTTTAGTAATGTGAAGCCTTTGTCTGGGGCATTTGGCGCACCCTCGCCCAGGCGAGTCACCTCGGCGTCGAGACGCTTACCTGACAAACGTGCGCATTGCGCAGCGGGAAGCTTCGAACGAGACTTGACGACATGGAACCTTCCGAGGAGATCCGGCGGATCGTCGAGCGATGGATGAGAACGATATCCGAGCGCGATTCCGAGTCGAGCGTGGGACGCGTGTCGGCGCACCCCGGCACCCTGATGATCGGAACCGACCCCGAGGAGTGGTTCCACGGCTCGGACGCCCGCGCGATCTGGGCGCGCCAGCTCCAGGAGCTGGACTCGTTCTCAGTCGTAGGCACTGAGATCGAGGCGTGGGAGGAAGGGACCGTTGGGTGGGCGAGCGTCAAGGAGAAGATCAGCTGGGACGACGAGGAGACCGAGGCGCGCGCGACATACGTCTTCCACCTCGAGCACGGCGAGTGGAAGGTGGTGCAGATCCACTGGTCATTGCCGAAGGAGAATGTGGATCTCTTCGGCAAGGAGCTCACAGTCAGCCTCGAGGCGCTCGAGCGAACCATCGAACGCGAGCGACCAGATCTCTTCGCGACGCTGACTGTCGACGGCACAGTCACGATCGTCTTCACCGACATCGTCGATTCGACCGTGCTCACGTCGCGTCTCGGCGATCATGCCTGGCGGGCCGTCCTACGACGCCACGACACGCTCATCCGTGACATCACGGCAGCCCACGGCGGCACGGTCGTCGAGACGCAGGGAGACGGCTCGATGCTCGCGTTCTCGAGCGCGCGCCGCGCAGTCGCTTGCGCGCATGCGATCCAGCGCGAGATAACGGCGACATTCGCCGATGACTCTCCGCCGATCCGGATCAGGATCGGCATCCACACGGGTGATGCGATCCAGGAGGCCGACCGCTTCTTCGGCACAACAGTTCACTACGCTGCGCGGGTCGCGAGCCACGCCCTCGGTGGGGAGGTGCTCGTTTCAAACCTTGTGCGGGAGCTCGTTGCGACCTCGGGAGTCGAATTCACCGAGAGCCGTGAGGTAGAGCTCAAGGGTTTCGACGGAACGCATCGGCTCTTCGCCGTCGACCTCACCGGTCGATAGAGCTTCGAATTCGGGACAACGCTGGCCTCGCGGCCGAGGGACATTCCCGGACGCTGGCCCACCGCGGCGTCCTCTTCCTTGACGAGACGCTCCATTTTCGCGGCGACGCGCTCGACGCGCTGCGCCAGCCGCTCGAGTCGGGGCAGGTGACGATTGCCCGCGTCGACGGGGTCCTGACGATGCCTGCTCGCTTCATGCTCTTCGCCGCGTTCAACCCGTGCCCGTGTGGCTGGCTCGGGACAGTCGCCCGCACGTGTGCCTGCGAGCCGTCGAGTGCCAGACGGTACGCCAGCCGCCTGTCCGGACCACTGCGCGATCGGATCGATCTGTTCGTCCTCATGCAGGAGCCGGCGAGCTTCGAGCTGGCGCCCAACGGCGTCGAGCCGAGTGGGGTGGTCGCCGGGCGCATCGCAGCGGCCTGGCGACGACAGCTCGACCGGCAGGAGAGCGCGAACGCCGAGCTGGGCGCCGAGCAGATCGGCCCCGCGATGGGCTTCGGATCGGCCCTGGTCTCGCTGCTCGCGCAACGGGGTCGCCGCTTCGGACTATCGCCAAGGCGACTCCATCGGGCGGCTCGCCTGGCGCGCACGATCGCCGACCTCGAGCGTCGAGACGTGGTGACGGAGCTCGATCTCGACGAGAGCCTGCGGTATCGGCCGGAGGCGGTCGCATGATCGGACTGGGCCCGGCCGGGCCACGCGGACCGGAGCCTGACGCGCCGGGCGGCGAGCTGCTGCCATGGCCCCTCCCCCCGGTCGAGGCTCCCGCCTTGGAGCCGGTCGACCCGGAGGCCGATCGCCCGTACTGGATCGCGTTGGGCAGCGTTCCGGGGATTGGACCCGTGACGTTCGGCCGGCTGGTGGCTCGTCACGGGAGCGCGCACGCCGCGTGGCGGGCGGGGCCAGCCGCGCTCGTGGAGCTGCCGCGGGTTGCGGCCGAGGCCGCCGCTGCATGGCGGACGGCTCGTCGCGAACGTGCACCCGCGATCGCGGCCGCCATTGAAGCGGGGACCGTGCGTGCCGGGGGCCGGGTCGTCACCAGCCTGGACGCCGACTATCCGGCATCCCTCGAGCATTGCGATCCGCGACCGCCGGTGCTCCACATTGCCGGCGATCTTGCCGGCCTACAAGCCACCTGCGTCGCGATCGTCGGCACCCGCCGCGCGAGTGGATATGGGCGTGCCTGTGCCACCGAGATTGCAGACGAGCTTGCGCGCGCGGGCGTGACGGTGATCTCGGGGCTCGCGCTCGGTATCGACGGGGACGCACACGCCGCGGCGATCGACGCCGGCGGTCGCAGCGCGGCGGTGCTGCCGTCACCCCTGGGGGCGGTCTACCCGCCACGTCATCGTCGCCTTGCGGGAAGGCTGTTGGATACCGGTGGCCTGCTGATCAGCGAGCTGCCGACCGGCCGCGCGATCGGCAAGCCCGACTTCGCGCGGCGCAACCGGTTGATCGCCGCCTTGGCGTTGGCAGTGGTCGTGGTCGAGGCGCCGGACCGCTCGGGGGCGCTGCTGACAGCCGCGGCAGCCGTTGAGCTGGGCCGCGACCTGTACGCGGTTCCAGGCCCCATCGACGCAGTGGCATCCCGCGGCTGCAACCGGCTGATCGCCGACCATGCGGCGGCGATCGTGACCTCGGCCGTCGGGCTGCTGCAGCAGATCGGCGTACACGCCCGCCGCAGCGACGGCACGGTGGTGGGCAGCCTCTCCGAGGCCGAGGGAGTCGTGCTGGCTGCCCTTCTGGATCGGAGCGCGAGCATCGAGGAGCTGACCGGACGGATCCGGCTGCCGACCGGCGCGCTTGCGGGCGCGCTGACCCTGCTCGAGGCGCGGGAGCTGGTCACTTCCTACGGAGGCGCGACGTTCCACCCGACGCTGGCAGCACGCCATCTGGCTGATCGGTAAGGTGGGGTACGGTGCACTTTCCGGTGCGCGAGTGCACCAAACGCTCTGACATTCCCGGGACTCATGGGCTATGCTCGGACCGCCACCTGAGCCTGCCGTCGCCCGCATGGGGCGTGCCCACCCTGCTGGAGTCGGAGTCTATTGACTTTCAATCACACCGTCAGCGCGTCGCTGGCTGCCTTCTTCATACTGCTGCGCGAGCTGGCGCAATCCCATCCGGCAGCGGCACGCATCGTCGCGGCGACGATCGTGCTGACCGCGGTTATCGCGGTCTCCCAGCAGGAGCCCATCCGGGCCGGCCCAGGGATAGGCCCGGCGCACCCCTCATCGCTGCTCCCCGAGGATCTCGGCGTCGGAGTCGAGACTGATCATCCGGTGGCGATCACCTTCGGGTCATCCATGGACCGAGCCTCGGTCCAGGGTGGACTGGCGCTCATCCCGGATCAACCGACCTCGTTTGCCTGGAGCCGCGATGGCCGGACCTTGACCATCAGCCCGATGCGGCGCTGGCGGACCGATCAACGGTATCTGGTGGTGGTGCCCGCTCAGGCACGGACCGTCGCCGGGCGACCCCTGGGTAGGGCTGAGCGGTACAGCTTCACGACCCAGACCGCGCCCACGATCACCGATTTCACCGTCGACCTGGCCGGGGTCAGCGACAAGACCGTGCCGGCGCTGCCAAAGAAACAGCCGCCGGACCCAGTGATCGCCTTTGAGGTAGCTGACGCCGGCCCCGCGCTGAATCCGCCGGACGCCACCGTCGCCGACGTCAGCGCGCACAGCGGCGTAACGATCGGCTTCAGCACGACGATGAACCGCGCCGACGTGGCTGCCAGCTTCGCCATCAGCCCCAAGGTCGCCGGCAAGCTGAGCTGGAGCGACCGTGGCCTGGTCTTCACAGCCGCGAAGTCGTTCGAGCGCGGCCAGCGCTACACGATCAGCCTACGTGGCGCGCACGACCTGCTCGGCAACGCACTCGGCGGTGATACGAACTTCTCGTTCACCACACGTGACGGCGGGCAGCTGGTCCGCGCGCGGCCGGGGCTGGGCGCTCGAAGCGTGACCGACCAGCACGTCGAGCTGTGGTTCAGCCAGCCGATGGCCGAAAGGGCCACCAATAAAGCATTCAGCCTTACGGATGCGACCACCGCGGCGGTCGTCTCCGGCGAGCTGACCTGGAATGCGGACCGGACCCAGCTGCGGCTGACCCCGGATGGACCGTTCGCGGATGGCCACACCTACGTGCTGAGACTCGGAAAGGGGACCGCCGACGCGGATGGCTATGCCTTCACGCAGAGCTGGTCCTTCACCATGGCAGGGGTCGTCCCTCAAGCCCCGGCGCCGGTCCAGCGATCCAAGCTGACACAGCGGGCCGCTGCGGTGGTCCCGCCGCCGGCGCCCTCCGGGAACCTGCAGGGACGCGCGCTCAACCAGATCAACGCCGCGCGCTCCGCCTACGGGTTCGTGCCACTGGTACTCGACGCCGCCGTCAGCGCGGTCGCCTATGGCCACGCATACGACCAGGCCGCAAACGGCTATTTCAGTCACGTGTCGCTCGACGGGCGCACGCGCGACGATCGCCTGCGAGCCGGTGGTATTTCGTACGGCTACTCCGCCGAGAACCTGTGCTTCTACAACGGGATTGGGGTCGCCGCGACGCTTGACTGGTGTCACGCCGCCTTCATGGCCGAGCCGTACCCGGGCCAGTGGAACCATATTGGCAACATCCTCGACCCGCGACTCCACCGCGTGGGGGTGGGGATCGCCCAGGTCGGGGGATCCGTCGTCATCGTTTGGGACTTCGTCGACTGAGGCTCGAGGCGGGGCACACGCCTCATCAGCAGCTCCCGCAGCCTGGCCGGCGGAGGGGCCGGGAGCGGGCCGGGTGCTACACTCGGTCACCCATGCCACGCACAAAGCACGCCGGCGGGAACCTCGTTATCGTCGAGTCTCCCGCCAAGGCCCGCACCATCGAGCGCTACCTGGGGGCCGGATATCGGGTTCTCGCCTCCTATGGTCATGTCCGTGATCTGCCCAAGCGCAGCCTTGGCGTCGACGTGGATGGAAGTTTCGAACCCCGCTATGAGCCGCTCAAGGAGCGCCGCAAGGAGCTCGACCGCCTGACCGATGAGGCGCACAAGGCGGCCCAGGTCTGGCTCGCCACGGACCTCGACCGCGAGGGCGAGTCGATCGCCTGGCATATCGCCGAGCACGCCGGCCTGACTGACGACAGGATCCGGCGTGTCACCTTCAGCGAGATCACCA
>JALYTG010000275.1 GCA_030854405.1 Chloroflexota bacterium
TGGCGGGTCGCAGTAGACGCGCACTGTGTCATCGGTCTCGCTGACCGCGCCGGTGTCCCACAGGCGGTTCTGCGCGTCGAACGAGACCTCCGCCAGCTGCGGCCAGCGCGACAGCATGCGCTGCCCGATCTCGTGGACGAGGTGCTGGATGGAGAGCGAGACAAACTCATCGAAGACCGATGCGGCCAGGTCGGCCACCTGTTCCCCGGCGACATAGCGTGCGGGGCCCAGGGCATCGGCCGGATCGGCATAGCGCCAGCCGATATCGGTCCAGATGTAGAGTGGCCGATCGGGGCGTTCGGGGAGCGTGGTGTGCTCGTCGCGCGCGAAGTCGGCGAACGCGGAGCCGGTAATCTTGATCAGCTGGAGCTCGGCCCGCCCGCAGGCGTGGTCGGTGATCCTGATCCCGCCATCGGATCGCTCGAGGTCGAGCGAAGCGGTCGAACGGTCGCCGCGCTCTCGGTTGAAGAGGCGATCGGAGAGCGCGAAGCCGTCCTCGCCAGGCACGACGGCGGGGGAGAAGGGGAGCTCGCGGCCCAGCATGGTGAGCCGCTCCATGTGCGGGTAGGTCGCAAGGAAGGCGGCTCCGATCTCGTGCAGCCAGCCCTCGAGCGTCGGCGCCTCGCAGCGAAGAGCGGCAATCTGGATGAAGTTCTTCATCGTGTCGGTGGCGACGACCCGACTATTGTCGCCGAGCGTGTAGGCCTCGAGGAATGCCTCGCCATGAACCACCACCTCGATGGCGGCGCCCATCAGCACGTTCTCGCGCCCGGTGAACGGAGACTCGGGGACCGGCGTCACGCCACGTAACGGAGCCGCGTGCGTGCGGTAGACCCTGACCTCCGCCTTGCCATACCGAATCTCGTGCTTCATGGGATCTCGCGCAGCCTTGCCAGCCGATCCGCGGCGATAAAGACAATGTCGTCAACACCACGCCGTAGCTCGGGCTCGCGGTAGTCCCGCAACGCTCGCTCGAGGATGGCGAGGATCTCGCGTTGGGGCCGACCCGCGACGAAGACGACGAATCGGAAGCCGAAGATCCGCTCGTAGGCCTCGTTCAGCGCCTCCAACTCCTCGGCGACCCAGGGCTCGGGATCCTCGCCGGCGCCGTCGGCTCGGTCGGAGCCCTGCTCCGCACGCGAGAGAGCCGAGACGGCCGCCGGATCGGCGCCGATGCGGGGATGCGCGTCGAGCAGCTCGATCTGCGCATCCGTGTCGAGCGACCGCCCCAGCTCGTGCGCGGCGCTGAGCAGGCCGTCGTCGGTCTCGAATGGGCGGGCGCGGGCGAGGCCGCGAAGGAATTGGGGCCCACCCTCGAAGATCGTCTGCAGGAAATCGATGGCCGCCTCCTCCGGCAGCGCGTCGAGATCCTCGACGAGCGGGAAGCGCCGCAGGCGGAGCTTCTCTCCGTCGTCGGTCCACAGCTCGAGCTCGACCAGATCGCGGATCGGCATCCCGTTCTCCGGGTTGGTGACCGCGATCTCCGGCTTCAGCGCGCGGTCCTTGGTCACGGCATTCTGATGCACCGCGGCGATCCGCATCCCCCGGTGCAGGTAGAAGCGCAGCGCGCCGAGGTTGTCGTTGGTGGTCACGAGCCAGAGACGCTTGCAGCCGCTGGCACTGGCCACCCGCAGCGCGGTCTCGAGCAGCAGCGTCCCGGCCCCGACTCTCTCCACCTCGCTATGCAGCGTCAGCACCTCAAAGCCACGCTCCGTCTCGGAGCAGGTGATCAGCGCCACGGGGCGGCCGTCGAGCTCGGCCACGATCCCGGGCAGGGTCAGCGGATCGATCAGCTCACCCAGGCGGGCGACCATCCGGCTCCCCTGGTGGCGGCTGATCAGGCGATCGGCCCACTCGAGATCGGCGGCTTCGAGGTCACGGACCGAGAGAGGCATGACCCGCCTTCAGCTCCCGCGGTATGTGCTCAGGCCGAACGGTGAGAGGAGGAGCGGCACGTGGTAGCTGCGCGCGGTATCGGTGATGCGCAAGGCGACCGCCACGCTCTGGAAGAAGGCATCAGGCTCTTCGGCATGGTCGCCGACATCGAAGGCGAGCTGGTAGTCGCTCTCGGTCAGGTCATTGCCATCGAGGAGGTCGGCGATGCGGCCGTCGGCATCGGTCTCGGTCTCGCTCATCAGCTCGGGAAGGCCAGTAGCGGTCAGGCGGAAAAGCGCGACGTTGATGCCCGCCGCGGGTTCGCCGGTCGCGAGGTCCAGGACGTGCGTGCTGATGGTCGGCGCGGTGCTGGGCATGGCGTCCTCCGCTGGGCCTCCATGATGACCGATACGGCAGGCAGGCGCGGCGCTATCCTCCGCGCATGGCCGATCTAAAGATCCGCGTCAACGACCTGGCCTACACCGGGCGCTGGGAGGCGGTCGCTCCGCGAACTCGCGCGGCGCTGCGAGGGTGGCTGCCGATCCGCGCCTCGCTCATCCACTGCCGCTGGAGCGGTGAGTCGACATGGATCCCGTTCGGCGATCGGCGCCCCGACGTCGGCTTCGAGAATGCGACCTCGCACCCAGCGCCGGGGCAGCTGCTCATCTACGTCGGCGAGATGAGCGAGTGCGAGATCCTCTTCCCGTACGGGGCCTGCCGCTTCAGCTCGAAGGTCGGCCAGCTGGCCGGCAATCACTTCGCCTCGATCGTGACGGGAGCGGAGCAGCTGCCGGAGATGGGCCGACGCACACTCTGGCACGGAGCCCAGGAG
>JALYTG010000105.1 GCA_030854405.1 Chloroflexota bacterium
TGGCGCGTCGGCCGTGCAGGCCGACTCTCACGAGACGCACGAGAGGCCCCCACCCCATGCCTGACGGTCTGCCGGATCCCGGAAAGATCTGGAACGACTTCATCAACAACCCGATCGTCGGGCTGGTTGGTGACATGATCAAGGTGTACGTCCTCCTCCTCTGGCTCGGCACCGCCTACTGGGCGTTCCGCGACATGCAGGCCCGCACGGAGAACCCGATCCTGCCCTACTTCGCCGCAGGACTGATCATCTTCTTCACCCCGGTCCTGTTCATCTTCGCCGTGGTCCTGTACCTGATCGTCCGCCCGCGGGAGACGCTGGCCGAGGTCTACGAGCGCTCCCTCGCGGAGGAGACGCTGCTCGCCGAGGTGGAGAAGAACCAGCTCTGCCCGGTCTGTCGCGATCGCGTCGAGAGCGACTGGCTGGTCTGCCCAAACTGCCGGACCCGTCTGCATCGGGTCTGCCCTTCATGCAATCGGCTGGCGGAGCCGAGCTGGTCGCTGTGCGCCTACTGCGGCAGGGAGTTCGACTGGGCGGAGCGCGGCGCCACGCGGGTCGCCCCACGGGCCGCGGTCGGGAGCGAGCGCGAGGAACGCCGGTCAGCCGATCTGACGGCCGAGCAGGCGCGGTTGCGCGGCATCGCCAACACCTGATCCCGGGCCTCCTTTGAGCGAAGAGGAGGCGGCACAGCCGACTCCCATTCAGGCGTTGGGAGTTCCGGGGGCCGACGGCGGGCCGCCCGCGGCCGTTCTCGACACGCGCTGGCCGTCATGGCCAGCCTGGCTGGCCATCGTCCTCGGCGCCCTCCTGCTGGCGGCGGGAGCTGGCGGCCTCGCGGCGATCCAGGCCCGTCAGCTCGTTGTCGCGCAGCCCCAGGTGCTGGTATGGGGCGCAGTCGCCGGTGCATCCCTCATCTTCGTTGGTCTCGCCTGGCTCGCCGTCCGCGGCGTGCTTGTCCGGCGTTGGCTGCCGCCAACGCGCTACCGCGGCCCGTCCGTCTTCCTGCTCCTCTTCCTGGCGCTCTTCCTGTCTACCGCGGCTGCCATCCCGTTCAGCGCGGACGCCAGCGTCCTGGTGCTGGGCGGCGGCCAGATGAGCCGGCTCGGCTCACTCGTGCTGCTCACCTCGACCCAGGTCGCCCTGATAGCGGTGACCGGGATCTTCGTCCTCCTGCCGAACGCACTGCACGGCCTCTCCTTCCTGGGTCGCTCGACCTTGCCCCGATCGGTCGGCATTGGCCTGGGTTTCGGCCTGATCGCCTGGGTCGGCGCCACGCTTGTCTCCGCACTCGCGGCGTGGCTCCTCAAGTCGGCCGGCATCCCCCCAGAACCGCAGGCGGCGGAGCAGGCGTTGTCGATCGTGGATCCCCTGATTGCTGTGCCGGCGGTCGTGATCGTCGCTCCGATTGCCGAGGAGCTCTTCTTCCGAGGCGTGGTCTTCAACGCGTGGCTGCGCGAGCACGGATACCGTCGGGCGCTCCTCGGCTCGTCGCTCCTCTTCGCCCTGATCCACGGCTCGTTGCTCGCGTTGCTGCCGATCTTCGTGCTGGGGATTGGCCTGGCGCTCGTCTACGAGCGCACCCGCAGCCTGCTCGCCTCGATCGTGATGCACGCCACCGTGAACGGGATATCGGTCGCCCTCGCGCTGGCAGTCCGCTATGACCTGCTGAAGCTGCCGGTTTGACAAGGCACTCCGCGGTAAGCCGCGAGTAAGCGGCCGCTAAGCGGATCTTCGTAGGGTTCAACCTCATGTCCGCCGCCCCCGTTCAGCTTCTGCCCACCAACCGGGCCGATGCCGATCCGGCGGCGCGGCTCGCCATTCTCGGCCCCGGCGCGCTTGCGAGTGAGGAGCTGCTCGCCCTGCTGCTCGGTGGGCGCACCCGCTCGCTGGCCAGAGCTCGGAAGCTCCTTGAGCGATACGACGGGTTGACCGGCCTCGCGGAGGCTCAGGCCGATGAGCTGGGCTGCCGCGAGGCGCGTGCCATCGTGGCCGCCTTCGAGCTCGGCCGCCGCTGGGCCGCCACCTGGCCGCGGCCCGAATGGCAGATCCGCACGCCCGCAGATCTGGCGGAGCAGCTGGTGCCGGCGATGGGTCACCTGGAGCGCGAAGAGCTGCGGGTCGTCCTGCTCAACACCAAGAACGTGGTGACCGCCATGGAGACCGTCTACCACGGCAACCTGGCCGGGTCATCGGTCCGGGTGGGGGAAGTGTACCGGTCGGCCGTTCGGCGTCAGGCGGCAGCGGCGGTGGTGGTTCACAACCATCCCTCAGGCGATCCATCGCCCTCTGGCGAGGACCTGCGAATCACCGGCGAGCTGGCGCAGGCGGGGCGCCTGCTCGACATCGATCTGCTGGATCATCTGGTGATCGGTCACGGCCGCTGGGTCAGCCTGCGGGCGCTTGGGGCGCTGTGATTCGGTAGAGGCCACCGCCGGCGAGATCGGTCAAGTACAGCTCCCCGGCGGCGTCCTCCCCGAACGAGCTGATGGCGAGCCCCGTGGCGAGCACCAGCTTCGGCGTGATCGTGCCGCCCGCGGGCGGAGCCGCGTTGGCCGGGATCGCCCACAGGTTGCCGCTGCAATAGTCAGCGAAGAGGTAGAACCCGGCGAGTGCGGGCTGGGCCGTGCCGCGGTAGACGTAGCCGCCCGTCTCCGAGCAGCCATCGGCATGGGTGTACTCGCTGACCGGTGGCTGGTAGCGGGGCGGCGGCTGACAGGTCTGCGCCTGATAGCAGTGATTGCCCTCCAGGATCGGCCAACCGTAGTTCAGGCCACCCTTCGCGGAGGGCGCGCGGTCGATCTCCTCGTAGGCGCCCTGGCCGACGTCGCCGATCCATATTTGCGAGGTCGTGCGGTCGAAGCTGAAACGCCACGGGTTGCGCATGCCCTTGGCCCAGACCTCAGAGGCGCCACCGCCGCCGACGAACGGGTTGTCGGGCGGGATGGCATAGCCCTTTCCGTGGGCGGGCTTGGCGTCCACGTCGATGCGCAGGATCGACCCCAGCAGCGCATCCGGGTTCTGCCCATTCCTGAAGCTGTCCCCGCCACCCCCGCCGTCCCCGAGGCCGATATACAGATAGCCATCGGGACCAAAGGCAAGCTGCCCGCCGTTATGGTTGGCGGCAGGCTGGTCCACGACCAGCAGGATTCGTTCGCTCGCGGCATCGATGGTGGCGCCGTCGGCGCTTGCGTGGAGCTCGGCGACCACCGTGTCGCCTTCATCGCCGCCCGGGCCGGCCCTCGTGTAATTCACGAAGAGGCGGCGGTTGCGCTGATACTCGGGGTGAAAGGCGAGCCCAAGCAGACCTCGCTCTCCGCCGGCGACGATCCGGTCGCTCAGATCCCCGAACACGGTCGACGTGCCACCGGGCTCCACCGCGACCACTCGTCCGCCGCGCTCATTGACATAGAGCCGCCGGTCCGCGGCATTCGTCACGCCTACCGGATCAGCGAGGCCCCCGGTTACCAGGGCGAGGACGACCTTGGGAGCCTCGGCAAGCACGGTCGGGGATGGGGGGGCGGTCGCGATGCTCGGCTCGCTCAACCCCGGCAACAGGGAGCCGGATGGGCCAAGCGTCGACGGCGTAGGGGGCGACTGGCAGGCGGCGAGCACGAGCAGAGCCGTCATGCCGAGCAGGGCACCGGCGCGAGGGGGCCGCATCTGCGGAGGGTACCGCGGGTTGAGCCAGACGGCTCGGGCGAATCCAAGCCGGCCACGATCGGCATGCCAATCGGGTAGGGTTGACGCCGAGATGATATGACGACCATTCGATCCAGCGTGAAGCAGGTCGCGGCGACGGTGCTCGCCGCCCAATCGGGCGACGAGGTCGGCAGCGGCGAGCCCGGCGCAGATGCGATCGGCACCCGTCGGAGCGTGATCATCGAGCGCCTCTGGCCGCAGCTCGACGGTGGCCTCCACCCGGTCAAGCGGGTCGTCGGCGACCAGCTCTTGGTCACGGCCGATATCTTCGCCGACAACCACGACCTGCTCGACGCGGAGCTGCTGATCCGCGCTGACGATGAGTCCGCCTGGCGCCGCGCTCCGATGCGCCTGATCGACAACGACCGCTGGTCGGGAACCGTGGATCTCATGCGCAACCGTTGGCACGTCTACGCGGTGGAGGCCTGGCGGGACCAGTTCGGCACCTGGCGCCAGGGCCTGAGCAGGAAGGTCGCCGCCGGGGTGCCGGTCCCGTCGGAGCTGGAAGAGGGCTGGCTGCTGCTTCAGGCTGCTGCGCGCCGCGCCGATGAGGTCGATGCGACTGATGACGCGCGGCTTCTGGCCGATGCGCTGGCCCGGTCGCGCCGCGCTCGCAGCGAGGCGAACAGGGTCGCTCCGCTCGTCTCGGACGAGGTGCGCGACGCGGCGCGGCGCCACGCCGACCGCAGCTTCGCGACACGCCATCGCGAGCTGCAGCTGGTGGTCGATCGCGAGCGGGCGCGGTACGGCGCCTGGTATGAGCTCTTCCCTCGCTCCCAGGGTCGCCTCCCGGGCCAGGCGACCACGCTGCAAGAGGCGGAGTGGCGGCTGCCCGGGATCGCCGAGATGGGCTTCCAGGTGGTCTACCTGCCTCCCGTCCACCCGATCGGGCGCACCAACCGGAAGGGACGGAACAACGCCGTGGCCGCGGAGTCGAGCGACGTCGGGAGCCCCTACGCGATCGGCTCAGAGGAAGGTGGCCACCGCAGCGTCGCTTCGGAGCTGGGGGGAGTCGAGCAGTTTCGCCATTTCCTTCAGGCGGTCGAGAAGCAGGGCATGGAGCTGGCGCTCGACCTTGCCCTGCAGGTCTCGCCCGATCACCCATACGTCACGGAGCACCCGGCGTGGTTCCGCCGCAGCCCGGATGGCAGCATCAAGTACGCGGAGAATCCGCCGAAGAAGTACGAGGACATCTACCCAATCGATTTCTACGGCCCTGACGCCGTTGCGCGCGAAGAGCTGTGGCGCGAGTTCCTCGACGTCGCGCTGACCTGGGTGCGGCGCGGGGTGCGGATCCTTCGGGTCGATAACCCGCACACCAAGCCAATCGCGTTCTGGTCTTGGCTGATTCGCGAGGTCCAGCGCGACCATCCCGAAGTGATCTTCCTGAGCGAAGCCTTCACAAGGCCGAAGATGATGCAGCTGCTTGCCAAAGCCGGCTTCACCCAGTCGTACACCTATTTCACCTGGAGAGAGTCGGCCGCTGAGCTGCGCGAGTACCTGACCGAGCTGACGCAGAGCGAGATGCGCGAGTATTTCCGCGGCAACCTGTTCACCAACACGCCTGACATCAACCCGCACCACCTCGACGCCGGCCGCCCAGCGTTCGTGATCCGGAGCGTGCTGGCGGCCACGCTATCGAGCGCCTACGGCATCTACTCTGGTTGGGAGCTGTGCGAATCGGCCCGCATGGCCGACAGGGAGGAGTACCTCGACTCCGAGAAATACGAGATCCGGGTCCGCGATTGGGACTCGCCCGGCAATATCAAGCCGCTGGTCGCTGCGCTGAACCGGCTCCGAGCTGGACGGCGCGCGTTGCAGCTATACGACAACCTGCGCTTCGAGATGGTCAGTGGCGAACGGACCCTCTTCTATCGCAAGGCGCTTCCGGACGGTGCGCGGGACCCGCTCACCGGCCACCCCTATGCCTGGCGTGACCCGGTCTACGTCGCCGTCAACTGCGACCCCGCTCAAGCCGAGCGGGCGGTGCTGCACCCCGATCTTCCGGCGATCGGTATCGACTGGAAGGAACGCTATCGATACACGGATCTGCTCACCGGGCGCTCTCACGCCGAGCGTGGCGCCGACCTGCCCGTCGACCTCGACCCGGCCGGTGAGCCCTTCCGTATCTTCAGCCTCGCCCGGCTCGAGCCGTGAGCCTCACTGAGCGATGAGCGCCCGTCGCGCTCCGCGTCGGCCCGATGCCGGCGCTCCACAGCTGCTGCGCGAAGATCCGCTCTGGTACAAGGACGCGATCATCTACCAGCTGCACGTGAAGGCGTTCTATGACTCGGGTGGCGACGGCATCGGCGACTTCGCCGGTCTGACCGCCAAGCTCGATTACGTCGCGGAATTGGGCATCACCGCAATCTGGCTCCTCCCCTTCTACCCTTCGCCGTTGCGCGACGACGGCTATGACATCGCGGACTACTCGAACGTGCATGCCGACTACGGCACCCTGGCGGAGTTCCGCACCTTCGTGCGCGAGGCACACCGCCGCGGATTGCGCGTGATCACCGAGCTGGTGATCAACCACACCAGCGACCAGCACCCCTGGTTCGTGGAGGCTCGCTCTGACCGCAGCAGCCCCAAGCGCGACTGGTACGTCTGGTCTGATACCGACCAGCGATACACCGAGGCGCGGATCATCTTCACCGACACTGAGAGCAGCAACTGGGCCTGGGATAACGACTCGCGGCAGTACTACTGGCATCGCTTCTTCAGCCATCAGCCGGACCTGAACTACGACAACCAGGCGGTCATTCGCGCGGTGCTCCGGGTGATGCGCTTCTGGCTCGATCTGGGCGTCGACGGCCTACGCCTGGATGCCGTGCCATATCTGGTCGAGCGCGAGGGGACGAGCTGCGAGAACCTGCCGGAGACGCATGCCGTCTTGAAGCGGCTGCGAGCCGAAATGGATGCCCGTCACCCGGGCCGCATGCTGCTGGCTGAGGCCAACCAGTGGCCCCCCGATGTGCGTCCCTATTTCGGCGATAGCGACGAATGCCAGATGGCGTTCCACTTCCCGCTCATGCCGCGCATCTGGATCGCACTGCGCCGCGAGGATCGGTTTCCGATTGTCGAGATCATGCAGCAGACCCCCGAGATCCCCGATGACTGCCAGTGGGCGATCTTCCTGCGCAACCACGATGAGCTGACGCTCGAGATGGTCACCGACGAAGAGCGTGACTACATGTACAGCGAGTACGCCGCCGACACCAGGGCACGAATCAACCTCGGGATCCGCCGCCGACTGGCACCCCTCGTCGAGAACAGCCGGCGCCGGCTCGAGCTGCTGAATTCTCTGCTCTTCTCGCTCAAGGGGACACCCGTGGTCTATTACGGCGACGAGATCGGGATGGGTGACAACGTCTATCTCGGCGATCGCAACGGGGTGCGCACGCCGATGCAGTGGACCCCCGACCGTAACGCAGGATTCAGCACGGCGGACACCGCAGCGCTCTACTCGCCGCCGGTCGTCGATCCGGTCTACGGCTACCAGGCGGTCAACGTGGAGGCCCAGCGCCGCCTGCCCGGCTCGCTCCTGAACTGGATGAAGCGGATGATCCGGGTCCGCAAGCAGCACCCGGTCTTCGGGCGCGGCGATCTCGAGCTCCTGCACCCAGACAACCGCCGCGTGCTGGCCTACCTGCGCGAGGGAGAGGGCCAGTCCATTCTGTGCGTCGCCAACCTTTCGCGTTTTGCCCAGTTCGTCGAGCTCGACATGAGCCGTTACCGGGGGAAGGTCCCACAGGAGCTCATCGGCAGGGTCTGCTTCCCCCCGATCGGTGAGCTGCCATACCTGCTCACCCTTGGTCCGCACGACTTCCTCTGGTTCGAACTGACCGATGCGACCGCCTGAGCGGCCGCTTGCCACCACCACCTTCACCCGCGACTGGCTGGTGCGCCAGCGATGGTTCCGTGCCAAACGGCGGCCCGTCGCGAGGGTCGTCGAGGCCGACCGCGCGCCGCTCGGCGGCGGCGCATGGCTTCTCGTCCTCGCCGTTCGCTATGCCGACGGCGGAG
>JALYTG010000106.1 GCA_030854405.1 Chloroflexota bacterium
TACCTGTACCGCGTCGCGTTCCGGTTCTCGGACCTGGGCCAGGCCTCCGCACTCGCCGTGGTGGTGATGGCCGCGATGACCGCCTTCTACTCCCTGATCAGCCGCTTCCTGCCGGCGGAGAAGGCCTGATGCGTCGCCAGGTGACCCGGGTCGTCACCTCGTTGATCCTGATCGCCGCGGTCGCGGTCTTCGTCTTCCCGCTCTACTACCTGATCGTCACCTCGCTGAAGACCAAGGCCGAGCTTTACTCGGCCGTTCCGACCCTCGTGCCCCAGGCGCCCACCCTCGCGCCCTATTTCAGCGTGCTCGTCACCCGCGCCATGTCCGGCCTGCTCCTGAACAGCGTCATCGCCGGTGCGTCGGCCACGGTGCTGGCGCTGGTGGTCGCCTTTGCGATCTGCTACCCGATCACGAGGCTGCCGATGTCTCGCGGCCTACGCACGTTCGTCCTGAACTGGGCGCTCTCGCTCCGCTTCCTGACTCCGATTGCGGTGGTGATCCCGTACTTCACGATCGTGCGCGGCGTTGGGCTCTACAACCAGCTGCCCGCGCTCATCTTCGTCTACGCGGTCTTCAACCTGCCCCTCGCGATCTGGATGCTGAAGGGATTCCTGGAGGAGATCCCGCTCGAGATCGAGGAGGCGGCGCTGGTCGACGGTGCGACCCGCTTCCATGCCTTCCGCACGGTGCTTCTGCCGCTGGCCAGCACCGGGCTGCTGGCCGCCGGGATCATCGTCTTTGCCTTCGACTGGGCGGAGTTCCTCTTCGCATTCATCTTGACGGCGACACCCCAGGCGATGACCTTCCCGGTCGGTGTGCAGGGCCTGGTGACGCAGTTCGAGATCATCTGGAACGACATGGCCGCCGGGGGCGTGATCGCCATCGTGCTGCCGGTCACCCTCATGATGTTCGCCCGCCGCTATGTGATGACCGGTCTCACCTTTGGTGTGATCCGGGAGAAATGAGCCGATCGTGGATTCCACCTCGACGCGGGCGCTCTACCTGAACGGCGCGACGATCATGAGCACGCCGACCGCGCAGCAGATTCAGATCGCGCGGGCGACCGGCTTTGGCGGGGTCGAGGTCCGCGCGGAGCGGCTGCTGGGCGAGGACGAGGAGCTGCGCGTCGCCGCGGCCATTGTGAAGCCCGGCGAGGTCTGGAGCCTGAACGGGCTCCAGCTTCAGCTGGGAGACGACGGTGGGCTGGACAGGCGTCGGTTCGAGGCCGAGCTCCCGCCTCGCCTCGGGATCTGTCGGGCACTCGGCGCCGCCTACCTGCTCGTGGTCCCGCCGCGGATGCCCGACGCCGATCGGTCAAGAGCGGTTGCCGCGATGCGCGATGGACTGGCGGCGGCGCGCGATGCCGCGACGGCGATGGGCGCCCGCATCGCCTTCGAGTTCCTCGGCTTCGCGGATTGTCCAATCGGCACGCCAGCCCTCGCAGCGGAGGTGGTGGCGGGCGTGCCCGGCGTCGACCTCGTGCTCGACTCCTGCCATTGGCACGCCAGCGGCTCCGGTGAGCTGGCAGCCTTCCCGGTCGAGCGGCTGGCCATGGTGCACCTCAGCGACGCGCCGGCCAAGCCGCCACGCGAGATCGAGGATGCCGACCGGCTCCTCCCGGGTCGAGGCGTGATCGCCCTGCGTACGCTGGTGAATGCGCTGCGGGCGCGCGGGTACATCGGCCCCTGGAGTCTCGAGACCTTCAATCCGACGTACTGGTCAGCGGACCCGTCGCACGTCGCGAGCGACGGGTATCGGGTTCTCAGCGGGCTCCTGGACCTCCCGGCGCGCGACTGACAGTGACCCGAGCCAGATGACTGACCGACGGGACCAGGCCACGATTCGGGATGTGGCGCAGCGCGCGGGAGTGTCGACCGCCACCGTCAGCCGCGTCCTCGCCGGGATCGGCAGGCCGCGGCCGGAGATCGTCGCGGCGGTGCTGGCCGCCGTTTCGGAGCTGGAGTACCGGCCCTCGGCGATCGCGCGCTCCCTGAAGCTGCGCAGCACTCGGACGATCGGGCTGATCGTCACCGACATCGAGAACCCGTTCTTTCCCGAGCTCGTGCGCGCCGCCGACGACGCGGCGCACCAGCGCGGCTACACGATCCTACTCGGGAGTGCGGCGGATGACGATGAGCGCGCGATGCGTTACCTCGACCTGATGGTCGACCGTCGGGTCGATGGCCTCATCGTCGCCTCCAGCGCCGTGACCGAGCGGCACTGGGCATGGCTTCTCCGCGCCCCGATCCCGGTCGTCGTGGTGAACGCTGAACCGTCTGGCCCGGGGGTGCCGGTCATCGCCAGCGACAACGAGGCTGGCACGCGCCTGGCGGTTGAGCACCTCGTGGCTCAGGGTCATCGGCGCATCGGCTACATCTCGGGGCCGGAGGCCTACACCGCCGCCAGACCCAGGCTCGAGGGGTTTCGACGCGCCTGCCTCGGCGCCGGGCTCCTCGCAGAGGCGTCCCCGATCCTGCCGGGTCAGGCTCGAGTCGAGAGCGGTGAGCGCGGGGCGGCACGGCTCCTGGAGATCCAGCCGGCGGTGACGGCCATCTGCTGCTACAACGATCTCACCGCAATCGGGACCCTCCGCGCCCTGCGCGCGGCGGGCCGGGGCGTTCCCGACGATGTCAGCGTGGTCGGCTTCGACGACATTGCCGCCGCCGCCTGGGTCGACCCATCGCTTACCACGGTGGTTCAGCAGAAGGGGGCCATGGGCCGGCTGGCTGTCGAGCGACTGGCCGAGGCGATCAGCTCGGCGGTGCCGGCGGCGCCCGAGGTCGTGCGGCTGCCGGTGATGCTCCGCCAGCGACGCTCGAGCGGACCCCCGCCTGGTGCGCGACGAGGCCGTCTTCAGGCAGCGCTGGTGCGGCCTCGCTGCGGCTAGGCGGTGGATTGCATTGCTCGGCCGCTTCCCATGAGATTCTCAGACGGGCGCGGTAAGAAGGATCTGTCAAACCGCTCTTCGAGGATCGTCACCCCATGACCCGCTCGTCGATGGCCCGTCGCCGGGACGTGCGCCTGCTCGCCGCGATCGCCGTGGCTGCCGGGCTGGCCATCCTCGAGCTTCAGCTCCTGCTGACGGAGGCATGAGATGACCATCCAGCCGCAGGATGACGACGCGCCGGTCGGGCGCGTGCTCACCAGGCGCGAGGTTCTGACCCTGCTCGGCGCCGGGACCGGCGTGGCGCTGCTGGCGGCATGTGTTCCTGGAGCGCTCACCGGTTCCAGCTTGAGCCCGTCCGCCAGCGCGTCGGCCAGCCTGCCGGCCGCCTCCGCCAGCGGCCAGGCTGCCGCCATCCCGTCGTGCATCGTGCGGCCCGAGCTGACCGAAGGCCCTTACTACGTCGACGAGGGCCTGAATCGGTCGGACATCCGGTCCGATCCTGCCAGCGGTAACGTGCGTCAGGGCGCTGGATTGGCCCTCGCGTTCGCCGTGTCGCGCATCAATGGCAGCTCCTGCACTCCGTTCGAGGGCGCCATCGTGGACGTCTGGCATTGCGACGCGCTCGGGACCTACTCGGACGTCCAGGATCCGTCCGGTTCGACGGTCGGACAGAAGTTTCTCCGCGGCTACCAGCTGACGAACGCGGCCGGCATGGCCGCGTTCACCACCATCTACCCCGGCTGGTACAGCGGCCGGGCGGTCCACATCCACTTCAAGGTGCGCACCGAGCCCGCATCGGGCAGTGGCCTGGAGTTCACCTCGCAGCTCTTCCTCGACGACTCCCTGACCGATACGGTTCACCAGCGGGATCCATACGCCAGCAAGGGTCAGCGGGATACCCGCAACGCCGATGACGGGATCTTCGGGAGCGGCGGCGACCAGCTGTCGCTCAACGTGCGCCAGGCCGGCGACGGGTACGCGGCCACGTTCGAGATCGGCGTCCAGGTCGCCTGACCCGAGGAGCATGATGCATCTGCTGCTGGTGGAGGACGATCCCAGACTCGGCCGTCTCCTCTCGCGCCTGCTTGGCGAGGAACGTCACCTCGTGGAGCTGACGACCACGGGTACCGAAGCGCTCGAAATCGCGGGGGCCGGCAGCGGGATCGACGCCATGATCCTGGACATCGGCCTGCCAGACGTCTCCGGCACAGAGGTGGCGCGCCGGCTGCGAGAGGGTGGCTCTCAGCTGCCGATCCTGATGCTCACCGCGCGCGACGCCGTCGGCGACCGAGTAAGGGGCCTCGACGCCGGCGCCGACGACTATCTCGTCAAGCCGTTCGCCTTCGAGGAGCTCTCGGCTCGGCTTCGGGCTCTCGACCGTCGAGCCTCGAAGCGGACGCAGCCGGGGGCGGTGATCCAGAACGGGACGGTTATGCTGGACGAGACACGCCGGCTGGTGACCGTCGAGGGTTCGGCCGTCGAGCTCAGCCCGCGTGAGTTCAGCCTGCTGGAGTGCCTGCTGCGGCATCCGGGCCAGGTGCTGAGCCGGGACCAGTTGCTCGACCATGCGTGGCCCTACGGCGACATGCTGACCCACAATACGGTCGATACGTACGTGCACTACCTCCGGCACAAGCTCGGATCGGCGGGAGCGCGGATCGGTACGGTGCGGGGGGTGGGCTACCGGATGGCCGAGTCGTGAGCGAGACGCTTCCGGGACAGCCCGCGGCCGACGCGCGCCTCATGCGCCGGGTGCGCTGGCGGCTGGTGGCCTGGAGCGCCGGATCGACCCTCGTGCTCCTGTTGGTGCTCGGGTCAGCGCTCTACTTCACGGTTGATGCGTCGCTTGCCGCTTCCGGGGTGACGCAGCTCGATCAGCAGGCCGCGGCGGTCCGCGGCTTCGTGACACGCGCGGACGGGCAGGGGCCGCCCGGACCGGGGGGCGGCGAGCATCACGACCCGCCAATCGGTCGGCCGGAGTTCGGCGGGCCCGGATCGGGCACGATCTCGATAGTCCTGGACCCGGCCGGCAACTTTGTCGGCGGCCAGCCGTCCGACACGACCGGCCTCCCTGTGACCGCCGGGGTCGACGCGGCGCGTGCCGGAGCGGTTGACATCCGCCTTGCCTCGGTGAACGGCGCGCCGGTGCGAGTCCGCAGCGAGCAGGTCGCGGTGAGCGGCGAGCCGAGGATCATCCAGGTGATCCAGGATCGCACCGCCGAGCAACGGACACTGACGACACTCGTTCTTGTGCTCGTGGGAGGCGGGCTCGCCGCGCTCGCCGTGGCTGCCGCGTTCGGATTCCTGTATGCCGGTCGCGCGCTGGTTCCCATCCGCGAGTCCCTGCGACGTCAGCGCGAATTCACGGCCGATGCCAGCCACGAGCTGCGCACGCCGCTCACCATCGTACGGGCCAGCGTCGAGCACCTGCGGCGTCATCGAGATCGCCCCGTGGACGAGGTTGGGGATGCGCTGGGCGATATCGAGAGCGAGGTGGGCCACTTGACCGATCTGGTCGACGATCTCCTCCTGCTGGCCCGCAGCGACTCGGAGGTGATTCAGCTGCGACACGAGCCGGTCGACCTCGCCGAGGTGGCTGGGGAAGCCCTGCAGCGACTGCGCGGCCACGCCGAGGAGGTCGGGGTCAAGCTCCGCCTGGATGCCGCCCCGGCACCGGTGTCGGGCGATGCGGACCGCCTACGGCAGCTGGTTGCGATCCTGATCGACAACGCGATCCGCCACAGCCCGGCTGGTGGCACCGTGATGGTCGCCATCAACGGCGAGGGGCGCCCTCGAGTCTCCGTGGAGGACGAGGGCGGAGGCATCAAGCCGGACGATCTGCCACATGTCTTCGATCGCTTCTGGCGAGCGGCCGATGCTCCTTCCGGCGGAACCGGCCTCGGGCTGGCGATCGCCGCGTGGATCGCGGAGCACCACGGTGGTGCGATCGTCCCTTCGAACCGCCCGTCGGGCGGGGCGCGCTTCGAGCTTCAGCTGCCCCGCGGCTGAGCTCGCGCATCTCGCACGGTTACCGGGGCCTTGTCGGGCTCGCAGCCCAGGAGGAATAGCTTGGCGGCCGGAGGGCGGCTGGCCTCGAAACGGCCCACGACTACGAACGGCGCGGCCGTCGTAGCCGCGCCGTTCGTTCTCCCCCACGGACGTGGCTAGCTCGATGGAGTGGCCGCCGCGTCATTCGGACAGTTGTGGGCGGCGCCGGTGCCCGGTGAGGCACTTGCGCCACCGCTTGACGTGGCCCCTGAACTTGCGCTGGGCGAAGCCGTTGGATCTGCCGCCAATACGCTGGCGACACCCACGGCGCTGAGCATGCCTGCCACCGCAAGCGCCGCGAGGGCTGCCTTGAGCCGTGCCGGCGACCTTGCCGATGGCAATGTGGGGAGCGGGTTCTCGACTGTCGGTTCCATGATGTGACTCCTTTCGTTGTGGTGAGTGGAACGACAGGCTCGATGCTGGCGCCGGGGCCTTGGAAGATCATGGGAATGCACGAGATTTCGCGTCCGCGCGGCGTCGCGCTTCGAGGGTCGGAGCGGGTACCGTGGCGCCGTGACGTTCACGATGCACGGAGGGCAGACGATGGCTACTGACCCGGCGGACGCCTACCCGCGGTATGACTTGACCGGCCAGACGGCGCTGGTCACCGGCGCTTCCCGAGGGCTCGGACGCGCCATCTCGCTGGCGCTGGCCAATGCCGGAGCCGATGTGGCGCTCGGCCTGCGCGACGTCGACTCCGCTCCGGATCTGGCCGATGCGATCCGCGCCATGGGTCGGCGCGCGCTGCCGCTCCAGATGGATGTTCGCCGCCGCGAGCAGATCGATGCCGCCGTCGGTGAGACTGTGCGCCAGCTCGGCCGGCTCGACATCGTCGTCAACAATGCCGGCCTGGGCCCCAGCGCGCCTGCCGAGGAGGTCACCGAGGAGAACTTCGACCTCACGGTCGACGTAAACGTGAAGGGTGTCTTCTTCGTGAGCCAGGCGGCCGGCCGGGTGATGATTCGCCAGCGTTACGGTCGGATCATCAGCCTCAGCTCGCAGGCCGGCTTCGTGGCACTGCCGACCGAGTCGGTCTACTGCATGACCAAGGCAGCGGTGGCGCACCTGACCAAGTGCCTGGCGGTCGAGTGGGGAAGGCATGGCATCACCGTGAACGCGGTCGCTCCAACCTTCATCCGGACGCCGGGCACCGAGGCCGATCTCGCCGACCCGGCCTTCGAGGCGGAGGTGCTGGAACGCATTGCGGGGTTGCATCGGATTGGTGATCCGATGGACGTCGCGGGTGGGGTCGTCTTCCTCGCCTCGCCGGCCGCCTCGCTGATCACCGGCGTTACCCTGCTGATCGACGGAGGCTGGACCGCGCGCTAGCCGCCCGTGGAGGCGAATCCGGCAAAAACGGTCTTCCCAGCGGTGTTCCGATGCGCTATCGTGCGCGCCGTGGCTTTCTATCAGAAAGAAAGACCCTCCCCGGTCCGCCACGCGACGATGCTCGAGGTCAACGAGTTCCTGGTGCTCGACTACGTCCGGGAGCACGACCCTACCTCGCAGACCGATGTCGCCAGCGCGCTCGGCCTGTCTGCGGCATCGGTCAGCCGCATCGTCGGGCGACTGCGAGCCGACGGCCTGGTGGCCGATGCCGGTACGCAGCGGTCGAGCGGTGGCCGCCCGCGGGCGCTCGTCTCGTTCCGCCGCGACGCTGGCGCGGTGGTCGCGGCCGACCTGGGCGGCACGCGCTGCCACGTCGCGCTTGCAGACCTCGCCGGCACGATCCTCA
>JALYTG010000107.1 GCA_030854405.1 Chloroflexota bacterium
CGGCTCTACTACGGATTCAGCCTCTTCACCTGTCTTCCGGCGGCCATGACCGAGCGTCCGACTGCCGCAACTGGGACCGTCATCCGCGAGGAAACGATGCGCCGATACGCAGCCGAGGCCGGATTCACCAGCACCGATCGACTGGACCAGCCGGAGCTCGACATGCTCCGCTTCTACCGGCTGACGCCCTAGCCCGACACCCGGTGCGGGTGGGATGGCTCGTAGGTGACGCGGTGCACGCGGAGGCGACGCTTCGGGCGCGCGGCTGGCTCGTCTGGCTCGGAGCCATCCCAGATGAGCGTCTCGGGCGCAATGTCCACCTCGCCCGGCCAGGCGACCGTACTGCCGTCGACGAAGGCTGCTTCGAACAACGCGCGCGTCTGGCGCAGCGGTTCGAAGACGCCGCCTCGGATGAGATCCTGGACATCGCGATCGACGACGTCTCCGTTGGAGAGCGTCAGTCGCAGCCAGTATCCCCCCAGCACCTGAACGGCCTTCACCTGAAGCATCGACCGATACTACCCCAGCGGTTCGACCGGCAAGAGCGGCTCCGCCTGTCTCGCCCGAGTCCAATTCGCCTCCAGCTCTGGGCGGTGCATTCGACCCCACTCCACCACGAGACCGAGTGCTCGACCCGGCAGATCGCCTTTGAGAACGGCCAGGGATGCTATGTCCACGACTGCCACCTCCCCTCCGTACTTGGCGTGAAAGTGCGGCGGCGAGTGCTCCTCGTAGTACATGTAGATCCGGATTCCGAGGAAGCGGCTGATCTCCGGCATCGCGGGAAGATACAGACCGACCCGTTACCAACTGATTATTCGCCGATTCTTTGCCAGCGCTGCTACCCTCTCCGCAGGCTCCGGCCACCTGAGCCAAACCTCGCGGGGGACCGATGGACACGAACCTCCGAGTCGAAGCACATGACGCTGCGTAGGGCAGCCATCACCGCGCTGGTCGTGACCGTGGTGCTCGGCATGATCAGCAACCTGCTCTTCCTGTGGGCATTCGAGTTCCGGGTGGACTGGTTCCTCGATCCGGCGCAGCTCGTCGCCGCCGGGCCGGCGTCCCCCACATTGCTTCGGTGGGCGGCCCTCACCGACCTCTTCAGCTACTACTTGCCGACCGCCGTCGTGGCGCTCGCGCTGTGGCACGCTCTTCGCTCACGCTCGCCGGCACTCGCCGATGGTGCGACGCTCGGAGCTCTCGGCTACGTGGTGGCGGGCTCGATCGGTGCCGTTTCGCTGGCGACCGCGGGACCGATGCTGCTTCAGGCGTACGCCGCGCCCGGCGCTGATCAGGCGACGATCGCGACCGCCTTCGCGGTGCTGGCCGAGGTGGTCGAGCGAGGCGTATGGCAGCTTCTCGACACCGCGCTGATCGGTGCGTGGTTGGTCGGCGTGGGCCTGCTGACGCGAGCCGACCAGCCGGCGTTCTCGCGGCTCTCCCTCGCGCTCGGCGGGTTCGCGTGGTTGGCAACCCTGTTCAACGTGCTCGGGCTCGGCATCGCACGCGATGCAGCCCTCGGCATGGTCTTCGCCCTTTGGGCGGCATGGTCGATCTGGCTGATTCTTCTGCTCGGGCGGAGACGCGCGCCGTTCGCGACCCTCGCCTAGCTCTGCTCGCGCTCGAGGCCAGAGATGAATCCTGCCTGTGAGCCGATGTACCCTAGCCGCCAAGCAGCCTTGCCGAGGCCGGCCTACGGGGAAGCCCATTGCGTCCGACCTCGACACCTTGCGCCGATACCTCTCGGACGCCTCCGTCGACGTGGTCTACCTCGACCCGCCCTTCAACTCCCAATCGCGACTACAACGTCATCCTCCGCGACGAGTCGGGCAACCGATCCGGTGCCCAGCTCCTCGCCTTCGAGGACACCTGGCACCGGGGCCTGGCAACGCTTACCAGCCGAGGCCTAAGCCGGAAGTTCTGCCCCGATGGCCGCGAGGCCGGGCATTACCCGGTCGTGAATCAGTTGAAGTTGGGTCGCGGCATCGACACCATTGGGTACCGTTCGGTTGGCCAGCACCTTGACGAGATGTGGATCGACGACTCCGGCCACGATGTGGTTAATCCCCGTGGGGAGGATGTCACGTTGCAACTTGGCGAGGCACTCCTCGGGCGTGCCCGAGATTGAGAGCATCTCACCCAGTTCCGGTGATGTGAGATCCACCGCCTTCTGTCTATCGCCAGCGTCAAACGCGTCAAGGATCGGCTTGAGGTCGCTACCGCTTATCCCGTGCCTCTGGAGCTGGCTCTCCGGCATTGCGGCGAGGTAGAAGGCGACCATGATCCGCGCCGTCTCTTTCGCCGCCGCCGAGTCCTCGGCGCAGGCCCAGACCACCCAGGCCGCCAGGTCGAGCTCACGCCAGTCGCGGCCAGCGCTTTCAGCCCCCGCTCTCAGGTTCTCCATGACGTACTCAAAGTTTCCGCGCGTGTAGCCCAGCGCGTGATGCAGCCCGTCGAACTTCTCGCCTGCAAGCCGGAATGAACGCGGGCCGCCCATCGCGCCGAGCTTGATCGGAAGGCGCTTCTGGACAGGCCGCGACAGGGTCCATAACCCCGGGTAGTTGAAGAACGGCCCAGCATGGGCAACGGCTCCCGTGTCGAGGAGCGAGCGCATGACCTCGTGCGCCTCGATAACCCGCGACAGCGGCTTCAGGGCCGTCAGGTCGATGCCGTGCTGGGGAAGGAGGGACTGGTTGCCCGAACTGACCACACATTCCGCGCGACCGCCGCTCAACTCGTCGAGTGTCCCGAGCATCTGCACGATGTGAGCGGGGTCACGGAGAATCACATGGGTGACATTTGGCCCAAGCCGGATCTGCTTGGTTTCTCGCGCCGCCGCGGCGAACAGGAGCCACATGTCCTTCCACCAGGTTTCGTCGCAGGCATAGGCGGCGTAATACCCAAGCTCGTCGGCGACCTTGATCAGCTTGATCGACTCGTCGAGGGGGTACGCGGGAATGTGCGCATAGCTGAATCGCACCATGGCCGACTCCTCGGCCTAACGATAGCAGGCGGCGGGCTGCGTCCCGATCACATCGCCGTAGTGCTTGCCCCGCTGCTAGGCCGTCGAAAACCGGGACCAAAGTTCATTGAGAGGCCGGGCCCAGCCGTCTACGCTGCGGCCCGCACCCACCATAGGCGACTCTCGCCGTATGCAGCACCTATGTCACGTGCTGAGGTCGGCGGTGGCCGTTCCGTATTGCGGGCGCCCGGCCGGCCGGTAGACCTGGATCGTCACCCCGCCCGGGGTGGCTCGCGATTCGACCAGTTCGAGCGCCCTGTCCCGGCCCGTGTCTGGGAACAGCCGCGTGCCCTGGCCGACGACCACGGGGAAGATGAACAGGTTCATCTCGTCGACGAGGTCGTTGTCGAGCAGCCAGCGGAACAGGGCGCCGCTGCCGTGCACCTGCAGCTCGCCGCCCGGCTTGGCTTTCAGCTCGCGAACCGCGGCCGTGACCTCACCGGAGAGGACGGTCGTGTTCGCCCACTTCGGGTCGAAGTGCGTGGTCGATGCCACGCACTTGGGCTTCGTGTTCAACGCCGTCCAGATTGGGCTGTCGCCCGGATCGTCCCACGTTCCCCAGGAGCCAGCGAAGATCTCGTAGGTGCGCCGGCCGAACAGGAACGCGTCGGCGCGCTGGTATATCTCGTCCATGACCGTCCCGGCTTCGTTGTCGAAGTGGGCCCAACCGCCGCGCTCGAATACGCCGCGCTCGTCCTCTTCCGGCCCGCCGGGTCCCTGCATCACTCCATCGACGGAGACCTGCGTGGTGGTCGTCAGTTTCATGGGTTCGTCCCATTCTCTCGTTGTGGTCTTTCTTGTTATGACCGCACCGACGCGCGGATCTCATCGGTCGAGCGCAGTCTTGGGCTAACCCTCGCAGCCTATGCCGTCTCCGTCACCGTCGAACCGATGCCGATCAGGATTCGGCACGTTCCAGAGAACGACGAAACGCGAGATCCCCTGGGCATACATGTCAGCGCTGGGTACCGCACAGACCCAGTCATCGCGACCGACGAGATGTCGCAATCGGTCGCAATGGTGGATGCATGGCTGAGCGACCGCACCTCGTCAGCGCGAACAGCCGCTTCGTGTGCAGAGACCTTGGCGTGGAGGTCGAGATCCGCATCCGCCAGCTCAACGGCCGCTGGCTCGCAGTGGCGGACTTCGACGGTCAACCGGAGGTGGGCATCGGGCCAACCGCGCATGCAGCCCTCATTGGGGCGCTCGCCACGCTGGGCCAGCGCGCGGCAGCAGTGCTCATGGCCGACCCGCAGTTGCTCACCATCTCCACGGCGCTTCGCCAGCCTGCCTGAGACCCTAGCTCCCGGTGCGGAGGAAGGCGCCGTGGCCTTCCTCGCTCCGGCGTCGCATGCGCGCCCGCCGACAGGTCCATGTTTGGATCATGCTTTATGGCGCCGATTGGCCAGTGGGCTCGGAGTAGGAAGCCTTCGTTGCTTTGCGATCGCCGCAAGTGTTACCGGCGCGCCCAGCTCCTTGGAAATCGTCTCGGCCTCATCCAGTACGTGGCCGATCTGCTCGGTGTCGGCACCTGAGGCCCGAAGAGCTAAGACGATCACTCGACGCGGCGAACCTGGGTGGCGGCTTCGGGCGAGTTCTCGCCGACCTCGATCACCCGCCCCTGAACCTGGCCCGCGTCAGGGTAATCCTCGAGATGCTCGACACCAATGCCCGTTAGCCCGAGTCCGGCGGCCGCTGCGTCGGTGACGAACAGGTACGCTCGATACCCGAGGCGCGACTGGATGGAGTTCTTCAGGAGGCGGTGAGCGACGTTGACCGCTGGGCCGAGGAGCTCGGGATTGGAGCCGACCGTCTGGCGCACCGCCTGGCCCCGATGCAGCACCATCTTGAGGTTCAGGGTACCGACCACGGGGCAGGCTGTGCAGATGTGGTCCGAAGCGCTCCTCCCGTGCTCTCGCACGACGTAGAAGGCGCGCCAGACGGCCCGGAGCCGATCGAGCACCGCTTCCCCCTGACCATCGAGACCCTCGGCCGGCGCGACGGCGAACACGGCATCGCCCTCGAGCTTGGCGATATCGAAGGCCGGCTGCACGCCCTCGACCACGGCGTCGAGGAGGGCGCCCAACACCTCGTAACCGGCTGGTATGCCTGAGCTGAAGTCCACGCCGTGCGCCTGCTCGACCCCGTTCAAGAACGCCGTGTAGCCGGAGATATCGGCGAGCAGCAGGTAGCGCTGGCCCGCGACGGGATCGGCTTGGGTCGGAATCGCCATCGGCGTCAGGATCGTACTCCGGCCACCGCTCGGACAGCCGTCCCCAACGATCGACATCCAGGGCTGCGCGCACTCCGCGATGCTCGTGATGGCGCACCGGCCACGGTCGCGCGGGAGTTCGACTCAGTCGTCGAGCGGCTGGACCCGCCCCGTCGGACGCCGACGCGCGTGATAGCGTCTCGCTCGCGATGAACACTACGGGTGAGGACGAGTCACGCGAGGGGGTTCCGCTCACGAACCTCGACCAGGCCCTCTTCGACGGAGCTGACGCGACGAAGCGGGATCTGGTCGAGTACCTCGACGGTGTGCGCGATCGGATCCTCCCCGTGCTCGAGGAGCGGCCGCTGTCGGTCATCCGCGTTCATCGCGGCCAGGAAGCCTTCATGCAGAAGAACGTCCCGAAGTACACGCCAGCCTGGGTGCGGACGGTGCGGTGGTGGGCTGAGTCGTCGAAACGGGACGTGTCGTACGCGTTGTGCAACGACCGCCGGACGCTGCTGTGGTTCGCCAACCAGCGTGCGATCGAGTATCACCCCGCCCTGGTGCGCGTCGATCGGCCGGATCGTATCACGCATCTGGTGCTCGACCTCGACCCACCTGAAGCCGATGTGTTCGCGATGGCGGTTCGAGCCGCGAGGGCGGTTCGCCAGGCGCTGACCGATGTTGGCCTCACTGGGGCGGTGAAGACGAGCGGCGCCAAGGGACTGCACGTGTTCGTCCCGATCGACAACGACGCATCGCTCGAGGACTCGGCCGCCGCAACCCGAGCCATCGCGGGACGAGCGGAGCGGATCGATCCGGACGTCGCGACGACCGCGTTCGTCAAAGCCGAGCGTGGCGGGAAGGTGTTCGTCGACGCGACCAGGGTCGGCGGCGCCACGGTGATCGCGGCGTATAGCCCACGCGTCCGACCGGGCGTCCCGGTCTCCTTCCCGGTCGCCTGGGACGCTCTCGACGACATCACCCCGGCCGATTTCACCGTGCACACGGCGCTACGACAGCTCGGCGACCGCGATCCCTGGCTCGAGCACATGCCCGACCCGCAGCGACTGCCGACCGATCTCATCGAGGAGGGTCATGCCATCCCGGTCGCGCGAGTCCAGGCGATGCACGAGGGCAAGCGCCGCGCCCGCGCGGCTCGCGACGGACGCATCGATTAAGCGAGATCCAGCGATCCCCGCCTTACGGCTCGACGCGGTGACCGCCGGCATTCGTCGGGCTGGTTGACCGGTCCATCCCATACCCACTGCGGAATGCTCAGTCCAACCGGGACATCGGCGGCGGAGTGGGCCGTGCGGTCGGTTTCGCCGTCGCGCGAGGCGTGGCCGATGGGGTTGGAGCGACGGTCGCTACAACCGCGGCACAGACATCGTCCAACCCTCACCGTCGACAAGCATTGTTAACCTAGCGAGCACTCAAGACGAACTCCCGATGCCCAAAAATCCCGTGTCTGCCTCGATGATGCCTTTTATCTCAATCATCCCGGAACGAACGATTGATGCGTGGACTGCCTCGGAGGTCATTGCATTCGATTTTCGGGCGCGAGTCTGGGCGCCCACGCCTCGCTCTCAAGCGGCTCAAGAGCCCTGGGACTTTGCGATCACCTCAAGCCGGCCAGGCGAAAAGCTGTTCGTCCTTGAGAACAAGGGCCTCTTTGACCCCGCGCCGGCGAACATGACCAGCTTGCCCTCGCGCGCAGCATCAACGAGCTCGACCGGCATGGTGAACGGGTTGTTCTGACCGCAGAGAGCACAGCTCTCGACACGCTCTTGCTCACCTGGAGCTTGGGCGAGCGCCTGTTCAAGGGAATATTCCTTCACCCGTCTTCAGCCCACCACGGACCCGCCGTGCTCGCCCTGCGGCTCAAGGGCCACGACCTCATCGAGGTTCACCACAACTGATGCCCATCCTGCCTTCTTCGCGATTTTGATACCTTTGAGCGGCCCACCACTTGGCGTGAATGCGTCGGTGTGCGCGCTTGCCCGATCACCGCCGTCGGCATGCCCGTCTCCTCACGTGGCTCCTGCTCCGAGCGGATGCGCTCGACCGCCGGTTATTGCGCCCGAACGCTGGCTTTGCCTCAGCTGCAGCCGCTCGTCGAGCCGCAGTTGATGCACTTGTAGCAGCTGCCGTTGCGGACCATGATCGAGCCACAGTCCGTGCAGGCCGGCGAGTCCGCGGTGTCGAAGATCACCGTCGGCTGACCAGCCTCCAGGCGCTCTGACCGCTTCGCCTCGCCGTTCTTGGCCACGATCTTCAACCCATCCAGGATGGACGCCGCTTCCTCGACCGCTTCCTCCGGTACGGCCGGGTCCGCCTCCACTGGGTCCCCCACGCCAGCATGACGTTCCGGACCTGCCTCCTCCTTTGGTTGGGCGGCTGCGGGTAGCGTGGCCGACGC
>JALYTG010000108.1 GCA_030854405.1 Chloroflexota bacterium
GCGCCCTGCTCCTCCTCGATCACGCCGAGCAGCTCGACGCGCGCCAGCGAGTCCATCCCCAGGTCGGAGCTCAACCTCGACATCGGTTTGACCGATGCGGGTGGCAGGTTGGCCACGGCCGCAACCAAGCCAATCAGGCCCTCTGCGCCGGCTGCGCCGGAGGCCGCGGCAGGTCGGCGCAGCTCCGCCGCCGGCTCGCGGTTCGGCTGCTGTTGGCTCAGGCTGTCGAGGACCAGCCGCTTCTTCACTTTCTGGGTTGGGGTGCGTGGAAAGTCATCGTCCGGCCAGATGGAATGCGAACGGATCTGCTGGCTGCCGGTCAGCCGCGCGTTCGCGTCGCGCACGATCGACTCAGCCTCGTCCGGATAGGCGGTGAGGAGGACGGCGTGTACCCGCAGCTCCCCGTCGTGGTCCAGGCCAACCACCGCCGCATCGCGCAGCCGCGGGTCGCCGGCCAGCACCGCCTCGATATCCTCGGGATAGACCTTGCTGCCGTCGGCGAGGGCCAGCATGTCCTTCTTCCGGCCGTGCAGGGTGAGCTGACCATCGGACCCAAGGCTGCCGAGGTCGCCGGTGTGGTACCAGCCCTCCCCGTCGATCACCGCGCTGGTCGCATCCGGGTCATGCCAGTAGCCCGCAAACCGGCCACGGCCGCGCACCCAGAGCTCGCCGTCCGCTGCGACCTGCAGCTCAACTCCCGGAACCGGCTCGCCGACCGTGCCAATCCTGTTGCCACCCGGGCGTGTGAAGCTGACCACCGGGCTCATCTCGGTGGCGCCATACCCCTGCAGCACATCGACCCCCATCTCGCTCCAACGCCGCGCCAGTGCGACATCCATGGCGGCGCCGCCGACCGCGATCGTGCGTAACCGGCCACCGAAGCCGCTCAGCACCGGTCGGAAGAAGAGCCTGCGCAGCGGCCTTGGCAGCCGTCGCGCCCAACGGTGCAGCCTCTCGAACATGGCCCGTTGGCCAGACGCGTCGACACGCCGCTCGATCGCGTTGTCGAGCAGCTTCAGGCCCTGCGGAACGATCAGTAGCATGGTCGCGCGGAAGTCACGGAAGGTGCGTATCAGGACCGCGGGCTGGCGGCTGACCGGGTAGACCACGCTCGCTCCGGCCACCAGCGGAGCCAAGAATCCGGGCACCTGCTCGAAGAGGTGCGAGAGCGGCAGGACCGAGAGGAGGCGCTCGCCCGGCGCCATCGTGAAGACATCCGCCAGGACCTTCGCGTTGCTGACCAGGTTGCGGTGGCTGATCATCGCGCCCTTCGGTTCGCCGGTAGTGCCCGAGGTGAAGACGATCTCGGCCAGGTCGTCCGGCTCGATGGGCGGTGCTGCGAGTGGCGGCGCAGTCCGCGCCAGGTCGGGGAGCGGCTCGATCGGCAGCACCGGCAGGCCGAGCGCGCTGGCCGCCGCGAGCGTCTGGGTGGAGGCGAGCACGAGCTTCGGCGCGGTCCGCTCGACGATCTTTCGCGCCAGCTCATCTGGGGTGCGCACGTCGAGTGGGACGAGCACCGCACCGGCGTGGGCAGCCCCGAGGAACCCGATCCCCCATTCGGGCCGATTGACGGCCCAGATGACGACCCGATCCCCCTTCTCGATTCCGATGCCGGCGAGCACTCCCGCGGCACGTGGAACAACGGAGGCAAGGTCCCGATACCGCCACTTCCGGGTACGGAAGACCGGTCGTATCAGCAGCGCGGGGCGGCGATCGAAGCGCCGTCCGGCTTCGCTGACCAGGTCGACCAGGGTTTCCAAGTTGGGCTACCTCGGGCTCGGATCGAGGGCAATGGTGGCGGCGCCGCCCTGCGGCGCGACTGCGGTCGGCTCTATCCGGCGGCCCGTGCGACGAGGTCGCGCAGTGCGCCGCTCGGATCGCGCCGCCAGGGCGGATAGTGCGAGAAGGCAATCGTCCCGACGTCGAGGGCCGCGAGCCGCTCGACCGACGCCCGTGCCTCAGCCATGTCGTGGCTGAAGAGTGCGCTGGCGAAGGTCAGGCTGCCGCGGATCACCTGCAGCACGTCGCCGGTGAAGAGAAGGCGGTCTCGAGCCGCGTACAGGCAAACGCTCCCCGGCGTGTGGCCAGGGGTGTGGATCACCTCGAGGCCACCCAGGAGCGGCAGGATCTGGCCGTCGTGCAGGGGCGTCGCCTTGGTGGGAGGCCGTGTCAGGTACTGGATCAGGTGTCCGCGACTACGGCTCGCCATGACATCGCGAATTCCCAGGCGCAGGCCGTCGAGATCGGCTGGATGCATCATCACCTCGACCCCGTTGCCGGTGAGCTCGGCGACGCCGCCGATGTGGTCGGGGTGGCCATGCGTGCAGACGATTCGGTCCAGCTCGTCGATGGAGCGGCCCATGCGCGCCACGTAGCGCGCGATCCTTCGCCGCGATCCGACCATCCCGGCGTCGATCAGGGTGAGCCGATCCTCCGTGAGCAGGAAGGCATCGGCGCCCAGCATCTTGATCGCGTGCACCGCGGGGCTGATCTCCACTGGAGCGATGATACGGCGGCTAGCGAGCCTCCTCGGTCCGAAGGCGACGGTAGCTCTCATAGCGCTGCGGAGGTACGTCGCCGAGCTCCACCGCGGCGCGCACGGCGCAGCGTGGCTCATGCAGGTGACTGCAGTCGTTGAACGCGCAGCTCCCCAGGAACGGACGCATCTCGCGGAAGCACCGGGCCAGCTCGGAGGCCGGCAGCTCGAAGAGCGCGAGCTCGCGCAGCCCCGGTGTGTCGGCGACGTGTCCGCGCCTAGGGCCTTCGACGGGATGCAGCTCGGCCGATGTGGTGGTATGGCGACCCTTGTGAAGCGTCTCGCTCACCTCCGCAGTGAGAATGCGCAGGCCCGGCTGCAGCGTGTTGAGGAGCGACGATTTGCCGACACCCGAAGGGCCGGTGATGACGCTGATCCGCCCCGCCAGGGTCTCCCGCAGTTCCTCGATCCCCTCGCCGGTCCGCGCAGAGGTGTAGATCACCGGGTAGCTGAGCTCCTCGTAGAGCTCGAAGACCCTTTTGGCCTGCTTCTCGCCGACCAGCTCGACCTTGTTGGCGATCAGCACCGCGTCGATCTCGTTCTGCTCGGCAACCACCAGGAATCTGTCGATCAGTCGCGGATTCGGCGGTGGGTCAGCGCAGGAGAAGACGATCAGCACCTGGTCGAGGTTGGCGACGAGGACATCCTCGCGCCAGGTGCCCCGGGGCCCGGGCTGGCGGCGGCTGAACTTGCTGCCGCGCGGCTCGACCGCCTCGATGATGCCGGTTCCGTCGAGCAGGCGCGTGAGCGAGACGCGGTCGCCAATGACGGCCAGGTCGCTTGCCTGTCGCTCCTTCCTGATCCGGCCGCGCAGGCGACACTCGACCAGGCCCTGCGGAGTGTCGACCGTGTAGAAGCTGCTTCGCGCACGCAGCACCATCCCACTCAGCCGCGCGACCTCGGTCTCCCTCCGCTCAGCCAAGGGCACCGATCGCACTGCCGTAGATCGTCCCGTCGCGGCGCTCGACGCCGGATCCGCGCCGCATGCGCCCATCCCACGGCTCGATCCTTGCCCCGATCTCCTCGAGCCACTCGATTCCCGCGACGTTCTCGCACGGCAGCTGCGCGCCGATCGCCTCGACCCGGGGTGCGAGCGGCGCCGCGGTGGCAAGGAGAGCTCCCGCAACGCCCGGCTCGTCCGCCACGAAGGGGCCCAACCGAGTGCCGTCCGGGCGGAGGACCGCGTAGCCCAATATCGAGCCTCCGTGAGAGGCGATCAGGACCGGCCGCTCAGGGTCGGCGAGCGCCGCGGCGAGAATCGGGGAGCGGTCTGCGCCGAAGCGCGGCGCATCGTATGAGGCAAGCCGCTCGAGATCGCCGGGTGCAGCGCCCTCGGTGACGACGCCGTCCGAAGGCAGGCCCTCCGCGATCTGGCGCGGGAGGGTCACAGCCACGCTCGGCCCGCTGAGCTCGAATCCGTAGTGGCCATAGAGGCGGCGGCCATCGGCCGTCGCATAGAGCTCGAGCTGCGAGCAGCCGCGCTCCTCGAGAAAAGCGATAACCGCCTGCAGCACGCACCTGCCCAGACCGCGACCGCGATGGGCGGTGGAGACCACCATGTTGCCGACCACGCCCAAGCGGCCGTACGCGATCCCCGAACCTATCGCGACCACCTCGCCGCGCTCCTCGATGACGTACATCCGCGCTTGAGGCGGGCGCATCGCGTCGAGGAGGGCCCAGCGGTACACGTTCCAGCCGACCGAGCGCCGCAGCGCTGCGATCGCCCGCAGATCCGCCTCAGTTGCGGCGCGAATCGACTCCATCGCCGGAGTGTATGACGGAGCGCGGCGGGTAGCATGGCAATCGGCATGGACGATATTGCTCGACGCTACCTGTTGCTCGCGCTCCGCCTCGACCGCCTGGGGACTGGATTGCTGACCGCATATCTCGGTCCGGCGGAGCTGGCCGAAGTGGTGGCGGGCGAGCGGCCGACCCCAGCCCGCGATCTGCATGACGAGGCGCTGAGCCTGCACGAGAGAGTCGCCGATCAAACGGCCGGCTCCGCGATCGACGGCACGCGGGCCGCGTGGCTCGGGGCGCAGCTGACCGCGCTGAGCGCCGCGGCGCGAATCCGCGCCGGCGACGAGATCGCGCTCCCCGAGCTGGTCGAGCAGCTCCTCGACCTCCCGGCCGAGCGCGAGCCGGAGACGTCCCTCAGCGCGGCCCACCGGCTCCTTGATGCGGCGCTGCCGCCGGGTCCGTCGCTCCGCGGCCGCCTGGCCGAGCACCGGCGCCAGACAGCGGTCCCTTCGGAGCAGGTGCCTGAGCTCGCGCAGCGGCTGATGGCCCTGCTCCGCGAGCGCTGCCTCCAGGATCTGTCGTTGCCGGACGGCGAGGCGCTGTTGCTGGAGCCCTGGCAAATCGCCGGCGGGAGCTGGGACACCCGGACGGCCGCGGTCGGTCCCCGCGAGACTCGCCTCGAGCTCAATCTGGCGATCGAATGGCCCCTCGACACGCTCCTCCGCTCGGTCGCCGCCGAGAGCTACCCTGGCCGGCACGCACAGCGAGTGAGCCGCCAGCAGGGGGTCGCCGAGGAAGCCGACAGCTGGGAGGCATCGGCCTGGTGCGCGGTCACCCCGGAAGCTGCGCTGGCCGACGGGCTGGCGGGGGTCGGGCGCGAGGCGGTGCTTGGGGACTTCGAGCTGGGCGCCGAGCTGCGCCGCATCGGACACGTGATCGGCCTGCGCATCGATGTCGAGCGTGATCTGGAGGTGGGGCGTGGCCGGAGGCTGCTGGCGCCCGCGGCCTCGAACGCCGCTCTCCTCCTGCACCAGGACGGTCTTCCCGCCTCCGAAGTCCGCGGATACCTTGCCGAGATGGGGCTGCTGACGGAGCGCGAGGTCGATCGGGTGATGGAGCGGCTGTCTGATCCGCTCCTGCGGGTCGAACCCTTCTCGCGGGCCTACGCCCCGCTGCTTGTCAGCGGCTGGCTGCAGGTGACCGGGCAGACCAGCGGCATAGCGCGCCTCCTGCGCGAGCAGCTGACGCCCGGCCTGCTGCGCGACGAGGTCGCCTGAGGACCGATGCCGAGCCGTGACGTCGACGTGCTGCTGATCGGCGGTGGGGTTGCGTCGGTCCGATGCGCGCGCACGCTGCGCCGGCGCGGATTCGCGGGCTCGGTGCTGCTGGTTGGGGACGAGCGGTCGATCCCGTACAACCGGCCCCCGCTCTCCAAGGAGCTCCTGCGTGGCGAGGCGCCCGCCGAGCTGACCTGGGCGGAGCAGCCGGAGTGGTACACCCGCCAGCGCGTCGAGCTGTCGCTGGGGGTCGGGGTTGTGGAGCTCGACGTCGGAGCGGCCCGCGCGTCGCTGGCCGACGGCACTCTCGTCCGGTTTGGCCACTGCCTCATCGCGACCGGCGCCGCCCCGCGCGTCCCGCCGGTGCCCGGTGCGGAGCATGCCCTCCTGCTGCGGACCGTCGTCGACAGCCAGGCGATCCACGCGCGTGCGGTCGCGGGGAAACGAGCGGTGGTGATCGGTGGCGGGTTCATTGGTGTCGAGGCGGCCGCCTCGCTTGCCGCGGTCGGTATGCGTGTGACGCTGCTCGAGATGGCCTCCGCGCTCTGGGCCGGGGCCTTCGGCACGGCGCTCTCGGACTGGGCGATCGGCGTGCTGAACCGAGAGGGCGTTTCCGTGCGATTGGGAACCGCTGTCAGCCGCCTCGAGGCCGATGCCGCGTGGGCCGGTGACGAGCGGCTTCCCGCGGACCTGCTGATCGCGGGCGTGGGAGTCGCGCCGCGCGTCGACCTTGCGAAGGAGCTCGAGCTCGATGACGGGATCGTCGTCGACGAGCGCCATCGGACGAGCGCAATGGGCGTCTTCGCTGCGGGCGATGTGGCCCGCGCCTCTGGCCGCCGCGTGGAGCACTGGCACGCGGCCCGTGAGGCCGGCGAGGCGGCCGCACTTGGCATGCTGGGACTGGATCCACCGGCGCCACGCGCTCCGTGGGTTTTCACCGAGTTCGCGCGACAGCTGGTGGACGTGGTCGGTTGGGCGCCAACATTTGACGAGACAGTTATTCTCGACGGCGGCCGCCTGGTTGCCTATCTTCACGACGGCGCGGTCGCCCAGCTGGCCGTTGTGAATGGTGTCGTGCCCGTGGAAGCCGCGCGCGCCCTCGTCGAGAGCAGGCCACGGCCGGAAGCGCTCGCGAGCCTTACTGTAGCGGCGGGCGTGTGAGCAGCTGCGATCCAACGCCGGCGAGGAGCAGCAGGAACCAGATGACCCCCGTAGCAAGCAACGCGGCGATCAGGCGGTTGTAGGCCTTCCTCGACATTGGTCTAGAAGCCGGGGAACTTGACGTTCGTGAAGAACCAGAAGGCACTTGTCAACCAGACCCCGACCAGTGCCGTGAAAAGGGTACCGCCGGCGAGTGGCAGCGCCCAGCCCGGCAGGCCCCTGGAGCGGACCAGGAGGACCTTGGCGGCCAGGGCGCCAAAGAAGAGGCAGCCGAGCAGGCCGTGGACGAGGACGCGCGGCTCACCGGACGCCTGAAAGCCGAGCGCCCACAGACAGTGGTACGCGACCGGAATGGTGCAGAAGAAGGCGAGCGTTCCGCTGGCTCGATGCGCGCGCCCCAGCCAGGTTGGGCCACGACCGCGGCCAAGCCTTCCGTAGAACCGAGCAGCGGAGAGGACCTGGAAGAGGGCAAGGACGATCGCCGCGGTGGCGAGCCAGACCTTAAGGCTGATGCCTGCGGTGAAGAAGAGGGTGACCAGGCTCCGACCCGTCGGGTCGTGGATGCTGCCGTAGACGCCCAGCGACAGGGCGACCAGGCCGCCGAGGAGTAGGGCTGCGGCGAAGCGTGAGCCGCGCGCTGTCGCAGGTCGCGGCGCCTGCAACCCTGCCGTCATGGCCGGACTGTACATCGGCACGTCTGTCCGCGGCCATGCGGATTTGACCGGTCCGCACCTTTCGCGCCTTTCGCGCCCGAGCGGGGCCGGTGCGGTCATGGGCCGATATGTGGGGTTGTGGGTGGAATGGAGGGGACGCCGAGAGCTGCCTTGAGGGCAGACCCGGATTGACGCTGCCTGTCCAAGGGAGGACAATGAGGGTCAACACCGACCATTTCGGTCGGGATTCACGCGAACCCACCC
>JALYTG010000109.1 GCA_030854405.1 Chloroflexota bacterium
CCCACTCCTCGGTGTAGGTGATGACCGGTTCGATCCCCTCCACCCGCCGGATGTTGGGATTGACCGGGAAGCCAAGCTCTCGCAGCAGGTCGAGCGACTCCGAATGGGTCTTCAGCCCATGCGCACCCACCAGCTGGTACGACCAGACCGATAACCGCCGGCTCGCCGTCACCGCCGGGTCTTTCTGGCGAACGGTCCCGGCAGCCGTATTGCGCGCATTGGCGTAGAGCGGCTTCCCCTCGCGCTCCAGCTGCTCGTTCAGGCTCGCGAAGGCGCCGCGCGGCATGAAGACCTCGCCACGGACCTCGAGCCGATCCCCCGGCGGGTCGGCCCGCAGGCGCAGCGGGATCGCCCGCACGGTGCGAAGGTTTGCGGTCACGTCCTCGCCGGTCGCCCCATCCCCGCGCGTCACGCCGCGCACGAACGATCGGCCCTCGTAGCGCAGGCTGATCGCGAGGCCATCGATCTTCAGCTCGCAGACGTACTGCACCGGCGGGTCGGCATCGGTCAGGCCCAGGCCACGGCGCACGCGCGTGTCGAAGTCTCTGAGCTCATCGGCGTTGAACGAGTTGCCCAAGGAGAGCATCGGGACGTCATGCCGCACCGATGCAAAGGCGGTCGACGGCGGTGCTCCGACGCGCTGCGTTGGCGAGTCGGGCGTGGCCAGCTCGGGATGCGCGGCCTCGAGCTCGGTCAGCTCACGGAGGAGGCGATCGTAGACGGCATCCTCGATCGTTGGGTCGTCGAGCACGTAGTAGCGGTGGTTGGCCTCGTCGAGCTGGGCGCGCAGCTCGGCGGCCCGCACGGCGGGGTCTTTCGCGTCAGTGGTCATGCGCACCGATTGTAGGAAGGAAGCGCGGCCTATTCAGGCTCGTGTCAGATTTCACTGAGGCCAGAGTTGTGAACGGTCCATGCCCGAATTGGCTTCAGGCTTCACTGGTGTTGAAGCTAGACCGATGTAGGAGGGTCGCGTCGCCCAGATCGGCGTGTTCTCACGCTCGCGGCTGGTGCTCAACCGGCGTGGAACCTGGATAACTCCAGCGAGGCTCAAGTCTGACAACTTTGAGGTCCGCGGCCTCCCACGGCTGGTCAGCCGCGCGAGCCGCCCGAATTATTACTCGGGGTGATGAGTTCGGCGGATTCGGGGCGGATCCGGCTCCTATTCATTACCCCAGGGAATGAATCAGCCGAATTCTGCCCTCGAGGGCGCCGAAAGGCGCCAAACGTATGACCTGGAGTAATAATCCGAGGTCCGCGCGCGGGATCAGTCCTCGTCCCCCGCGCCGTCCTCGAGCGTGCCTTCGGCGAACCAGGCGCGGATATCCGCGGCGTGCTCTCGGTAGTGGTCCGCGCCGTCCTCGCGGACGACCTGCTCGACCGTGTCGCCCGACGCGGTGCGCTGGAAGAGCCAGGACGGATCCGCGTCGCGAAGGCGGTCGAGAAGCGCCTCGAACGAGGCCTCCTCCCGGCTGCGCACCGTCTCGAAGTCACTTGCGGCCGCGACGCGCGCGACCGTGGCATTGCGCGCCTCCACGTCGAGCCCCTCGGCGTCGAACTCGGCGGTGCGACCGTCCTCGGCGGCGTGCAGGGCATCGGCGGCGTGGCCGTCCCAGTAGCCGAGATGGGCCACCAGCTCGCGGGCCGACCACTCGCCGACCAGTCCGGGCGTGGTGAGAAGGGCCGGGTCGACGTCGTCGAGAGCCGCTCGGAACGCGGCCCGTCCTTCGGCCAGCTCCGCCACCAGCGCATCGATCGAGCCGCTGCCGTTCGCCTCGGACATCAGCCCTCCTCGCGTTCGAGCCCGGCGTATGCCGCGATCAGGTACTTCTGGCCGTGCTCGTCGAAATTCACGGTCACCTCCTCGTCGGCCTTCACGATCTGGCTCGAGACCACGGTCCCCGTCCCGTAGCGACGATGCCGCACGCGATCGCCGGGCTCCCAGCTGACGACGGTGTCGGCCCCGCCTCCGGCCGCCCCGAAGGTTCCGCTGCCCAGGTCGAGCGCGGGGCCGCCCTCGTAGCGCGTCGCGGCTACGCGCTCGCGTGCCGCGTCGAGCCGGCGTCCCACGGCCGGCGCGGCGAGGTCAGGCAGGTTGATCGGCCGCAGCGGCTCCAGGCCGCGACGCACCGGCGAGCGATAGCCCGCGGGCAGCCAGCCGCCGGAGTCGTCGGTGCCGCGCGCGCCCGCCCATGCCCCTCGGCGCGGGCCAGAGTCGGAGCGCTGCGGGTCGAGGAGTGCCTCCGGCAGCTCCGCCAGGAAGCGCGAAGGCTCCGATTGGGCCCCGACCCCGTACGTCGAGCGGTGGTGGGCGTGGAGCAGGTAGAGGCGGTCCTTGGCGCGGGTCATGCCCACGTACGCGAGGCGGCGCTCCTCCTCCAGCTCACGCTCGTCCTCCAGCGCGCGGCGGTGCGGGAGCAGCCCCTCCTCCAGCCCGACGATGAAGACGACCGGGAACTCGAGACCCTTCGCGGCGTGCAGGGTGATGAGCGTGACCCGGTCCGGCCGATCCTCGAGCGTGTCCTGGTCGCTCACCAGGGCCACCTCCTCCAGGAAGCGGGCGAGGCCCTCCGGGGCAGCGATCTCGTCGAACTCGGCGGCGTGGTTGCGCAGCTCGATCACGTTGGCCCAGCGCTCCTCACCCTCCTCGGTGCCGTCGAGGATCGCCTCCCGCAGGCCGCTGCGCTCCAGCGCGGCGTCGAATACCGCCGAGGGCGGCTCGGACTCGACCAGCGCCATGATCCCCTGCATCAAGCCCGCGAAGCCCGCCAGCTGGATTCGCGAGCGGGCCGCCAGATTCGCGTTCTCACCCGCAGCGAGCACCGCATCCCACAGAGACGCCTCGCGCGCGTCGGCCCACGCGCGCAGCTCCTCGAGCGTCTTGGCGCCGATCCCCCGCGCCGGCACATTGATGATTCGCTCCAGCGCCACCCGGTCGGCCGAGTTGCGGGCGACTCGCACGTAGGCGAGTGCGTCCTTCACCTCGCGGCGCTCGTAGAAGCGAGTGCCGCCGACCAGCTGGTACGGGATCCCAAAGCGCATGAACGACTCTTCCAACACCCGTGATTGCGCGTTGATGCGGTAAGTGACCGCGATCTCGCCGTAGCGCAGCGAGCCGCCCTCGTCATCGGCGCGACGGGTGAGGAGCCCGCCCATCGGCTCCGAGCCGACGAGCTTCTCGACCTGCCGCGCGACGAACTCCGCCTCCTCGTACTCGTTGTAGGCGTCAAAGAGGGCGACCTGGGTGCCGGCCCCCTTATCGGTCCACAGCTTCTTCTCCTTGCGACCGGCGTTGCGGCTCACGACGGCGTGGGCGGCGTCCAGGATCGTCTGCGTGGAGCGGTAGTTCTGCTCGAGCTTGACCACCGTTGCATCGGGATAATCACGCTCGAAGTCGAGGATGTTGCGCAGGTCGGCGCCCCGCCAGGAGTAGATGCTCTGATCGTCGTCGCCCACCACGGCCAGGTTCTTGTGCTTGGCGGCCAGGTGGCGGCAGAGCAGGTATTGGGCGCGGTTGGTGTCCTGGTACTCGTCGACCATGATCTGCTGCCACCGCTTCTGGTACTTGGCCAGCACGTCAGGGTGCTGCTCCAGAAGGAAGACAGTGCGCATCAGCAGGTCGTCGAAGTCGACCGCGTCGTCCTCGCCAAGCTGGCGTTGGTAGGCTTCGTAGACGCGCGCGGCGGTCTCGTCGTAGAAGTTGGCGGCCTGCCGCTTGGCAGTCGCGACATCGGCCAGCTCGTCCTTGCGCTGACCGATCCAGGCCAGCATGCCGGCTGGCGCGAACCGCTTCTCGTCGAGGTCCAGTTTGCGCAGGATTCCCTTCACCAGGGCGACCTGGTCTGCACGGTCGTAGATGGTGAATGACCGGTCCAGACCGATGGCCTGGCCATCCCGCCGCAGGATCCGGGCGCAGATGGCGTGAAAGGTGCCGATCGTCGCCTCCCGGGCGTTCTCGGGACCAATCAGCCCGGCGATCCGCTCGCGCATCTCGTTTGCGGCCTTGTTCGTGAAGGTCACGGCCACGATCTGCCACGGCTTCACGCCGCTCGCCACCAGATAGGCGACGCGGTGTGCGAGGACCCGCGTCTTGCCGCTTCCGGCACCGGCCAGGATGAGGAGCGGCCCTCGAAGATGCTTCACCGCCTCCGCCTGCGGAGGGTTCATCCGCGCCAGGATCTGCTCCGGCGTGAGCAGGGCGTGGGGCGCCGGTGGTGAAGGCGCGGTCTCGGGGGGCATCGCCGTCCGATTCTAGCCCGATCGCTGGGTCGTGGCGGGTGGGCCGCAGGCCTCGGCTCGCCCCACGAGCCAACTCTCCAAGGAGCATGGCCTTCCGCGGCGATCTGGTGGTGGTACGAGCGATTTCGCAGCAGAAACGGCCTCGCTCGGTGGCTCCTTCGCCGCTTGGCTCGCCCCACGAGCCGGCGGTCCGGTCAGCCGGTCTCGAAAGGTGCGGGCGCGGATCGGCCAGGCGAGCTCCTCCCCCCCGGCCACCCTTTCACGATGCCGTCGAACCATTCGCGGTGAAGCTCGATCTCGGCCTCCCTCTCCGCAGCATCGATCTCCAGCCAGGTGGCCGCGTACTCCGGATCGGGAAAAGTGAACACGACGAACCGCATGCGTTTGCGCTCCTTGATTTGGACTGACCCTACGACGAACGCCTCGTCGGCGGTATCGACGAACCAAGCCGCCAACTCGGCCTCCCGGACCGCCGTTAGCCGGAGGCTCCGCGCGGCAGCGGGCGGAGCGTCGCTGCATGCTCTCGTGAGACGATGGCCGTATGGGACCAGCCGTGCCGCGGACCGTGCCGCCGGACAGTACGGACGAACAGCCCGCGGCGCCGCCCAGGGTCACCGACGAAGCGGCGGCCGCTGCCGCCGCGGCTCGCAGCCCGGAGCAGTTGGCCTTCACTTCATACCTGCGCGTGGCCGCGATGAGCGCCGTGGTGCTGATCCACACCCTCAGTGCTATCGTCGTTAATCCAGACATTCGCGGCTCACTCACCTGGTGGGCTGGTACGGCGCTTGACCTTGGGGTCTCGTGGGCGGTCCCGCTCTTCATCATGGTGAGCGGCGCCCTCCTGCTGGCACCCCGTGCCGGCGAGGGGGCGATGGCCTTCTACCGGCGTCGGCTGGATCGGATCGCGATTCCACTGGTGGTCGCGCATGTCGGGTATTTCGCGGTGCGCGCCCGGCTTCTCCACCAGGACCTGACCGCGCAGGTCGTTATCCGCGACCTGCTGCGGGCCGACGTCTACCCGCAGCTCTACTTCTTCTGGATCATCCTGGGCCTTTATCTCGTGACCCCGCTGCTGCGCGCCATCGTGCGAGACCAGACGCGCAACCAGATGCTCGTGATCGGGGCAGCTGCGGTTGGCTGGATGTGCCTGGTCGCCGCATCGGTGCGGGTCCTGCAGATCACGGGCGGAGCCGGCTCACCGTGGCAGCCGGCGGCCCTCACCTTGTGGATCCCCTGCCTCGGTTACTTCATCCTGGGCTATGCCCTCCGTGATCTCGTCCTCGACCGACGCTGGCTTCTCGTGGCCCTCGCCGTCTTCGTCGTGGCTGACGTCCTGGTGATCTGGCACTACGGGGTCGGGGTCCGCAACCCGGTCATCAACGTGCTGCTCGCAGGCCGGGCGCTTCCCGTCGCCGCGAGCGCCATCGCGCTCTTCGTGATCGGGCGTTCCGCGATCCACCCCGGGGCCCGCCTCGCACGACCGCATTTCGCAATCCCGATGCGGCGGCTGGGTGACCTGACCCTGGGAGTGTTCGTCATCCACCTCCTCGTGCTGCGCTACGGCTGGAAGATTCCGGGGCTCGGCTATGCGCAGGACAAAGTCGACCTGGGCCGATCGCTCGTGCTCTTTCTGATCGTGCTGGCGGTTTCGTTTCTGATCTGTGCCGTGCTCGCGCGCATCCCGGTAGCGCGTCGGGCGATTGGCCTCTAGGCGCCGCCGCTACGCTCCGGTGGGCTGGGTGACGTTGACGGTGGCACATGAGAGCCGGACACCCGCGGACGGGTGGCCCGGCGCTCGGCCTGTTTTGAGCGGAAATGCGGGGGCGCGACCCTCGGAAAACGACGAGAGCCCCGGCCGAAGCCGGGGCTCTCGCATCGGTCTGTGGGAGGACTAGTAGTCCATCCCCCCGCCCATGCCGCCTGGCATGGCGGGCGCCTTGTCCTTCTCCGGAAGGTCGGTGACGACCGTCTCGGTGGTGAGCAGCAGGCCGGCGACCGAGGCGGCGTTCTCCAGCGCGGAGCGCGTCACCTTGGCCGGATCGATGATCCCGGCCGCGAACATGTCGGTGTACTCACCCTTCGCGGCGTCGAAGCCGTTGCCGGGCTTAAGCTTGCGGACCGCCTCGACGACAACCGATCCCTCCATGCCCGCGTTGATCGCGATCTGGCGCAGCGGCTCCTCGAGCGCGCGGCGCAGGATGTTGACCCCAATCAGCTCGTCGCCGAGGACCTCGACCTTGTCGAGGGCCGGGACGGCGTGAACGAGGACCGAGCCGCCGCCGGCGACCATCCCCTCCTCGACGCCCGCGCGAGCCGCGGAGAGAGCATCCTCGATGCGGTGCTTCTTCTCCTTGAGCTCGACCTCGGTGGCTGCGCCAACCTTCAGGACCGCGACGCCGCCGGACAGCTTGGCGAGACGCTCCTGGAGCTTCTCGCGGTCAAAGTCGCTGGTGGTGTCCTCGATCTGCAGCTTGATCTGCTGGATGCGCGCCTTGATCGCCTCCGGGTCGCCCTTCCCCTCGACGATGGTGGTCGTGTCCTTCGTGGCGGTCACGCGCCGTGCCTGGCCCAGATCCTCGATCTGGACGCTGTCGAGCTTGCGGCCGACCTCCTCGCTGATCACCCGCGCCCCGGTCAGGGTCGCGATGTCCTCGAGCATGGCCTTCCGGCGGTCGCCGAAGCCCGGGGCCTTGACGGCAAGCACGTTGATGGTGCCGCGCAGCTTGTTGACGACCAGGGTCGCCAGCGCCTCACCGTCGACGTCCTCCGCCACGATCAGGAGCGGCCGGCCCAGCGAGACAACCTTCTCGAGGGTGGGCAGGATGTCTACCACAGCGCTGATCTTCTTGTCGGTGACGAGGATGAACGGGTTGTCGAGCGTGGCCTCCATGCGGCCACCGTCATTCGAGGTCACCATGTACGCGCTCAGGTAGCCGCGATCGAGCTGCATCCCCTCGACGTACTCCTTGTCGAGCTTGAGCCCCTGGCTCTCCTCGACGGTGACCACGCCGTCCTTGCCGACCTTCTCCATCACCTCGGCGATCATCTCGCCGATCTCGGAGTCGCGCGCGCTGATGGCGGCGATGTGGGCGATGTCGTCCTTGGTCTCGACCGGCTTGCTGAGGCGCTTGATCTCCTCGACCACGGCGGCCACGCCGCGCTCGATGCCCCGCTTCAGGCCCATCGGGTTCGCACCGGCAGTGACGTTCTTCAGGCCCTCGGTGATGATGGCCTGGGCCAACACGATGCTGGTGGTCGTGCCGTCGCCGGCGATGTCATTGGTCTTCGCCGCGACCTCCTCGAGCAGCTGGGCGCCCATGTTCTCGTAGGGGTCCTCGAGCTCGATGTCGCGGGCGATGGTCACGCCGTCATTCGTGATG
>JALYTG010000110.1 GCA_030854405.1 Chloroflexota bacterium
GCCCGCAGCGGCGTCGGCCCCAATCGTGGTAGCCCGGCCGCCGGCCGGGACCGGGTCCATCCTGATCTCAGCCACCGAGCGCGCGGCCCGGCCGATGTCCGGCGCGGCGTGGGATTCATTGACGCGCCAGGCGGCTGCCGCGGCGGGCGCCCCCAACCTGGCGGACCAGAACCAATCGAATAACGTCGTCGTCCTCGCAAAGGCCCTGGTCTACTCTCGGACCGGCAATCTGACGTATCGAGCCCAGGTAGTGAGCGCGCTGCACGCCGTGATCGGGACCGAAGCGGGCGCCCGGAGCCTCGCCCTCGGTCGTGAGCTCGCCGCCTACGTGATCGCCGCGGACCTCATCGGTCTGCGATCGGCCGACCCGGCCTTCGACTCGACCTTCCGGGCATGGCTCGCCTCGCTGCTCAGCCGCCCGATGGCGGACGGCAGCTCATTGCGGCAGACGCACGAGCGCCGGCCGAACAACTGGGGGACCCATGCCGGTGCAAGCCGTGCCGCGATAGCCGCGTACCTTGGCGATACCGCTGAGCTGGCACGCGTTGCACAGGTCTTCAAGGGCTGGCTCGGCGACCGCGCGTCGTATGCCGGCTTCAAGTACGGCGACCCGGCGTGGCAGGCCAATGCCGGCCAGCCCGTCGGCATCAATCCAGCCGGATCGAAGATCGCCGGCCACAGCGTCGACGGCGTGCTACCGGATGATCAGCGACGGAGCGGTGGCTTCGCCTGGCCGCCGCCGTGCGGCAACTATCCGTACGGCGCCCTCGACGGGGCGCTGCTGCAGGCAGAAATCCTGTGGCGCGCCGGGTACGACACGTACAACTGGCAGAACAAGGCGCTCCTACGCGCGGAGCTGTGGCTGCGCTCAACCGGCTGCCCTCCGTCGGGCGACAACGTTTGGCAGATGCCGCTCATCGACGCCCGCTACGGAACGGCGTTCTGGGGCGGCGGATCGGTCCGGCCCGGCAAGAACTTCGGGTGGACCGACTGGCTCTACGGTAGGTAGGGGACAGCGCCGACCGGCACCGTGCTGGTCGGCGCCGCCACTCCTGCGGGAGTTGTGCTGGTCAGCGCCGGCACTCCCGCCTGCACCTCTTCCTTCATCGTCCGCAGGCCGATCACGCTGACCGCTCCCGCCAGCGCCAGGATCAGCCAGTAATACCGTTCGAACGACAGGTGCAGGAATATGCCGGTTGTCAGGTAGGCCACGATGGCAAGCGCATAGGCGGCTGCGAGGTGGGCCAGGGCGGGCCTCGACCGGAGAAGCCGAGAGCGGGTGCGGGCCAGATCCCGCAGCGTCACGATGATCGCCCCCATGAAGGCCACCAGGCCAAAGATTCCCGTCTCTGCCGCGATCCCCATGTACAGGTTGTGGGCCTCACGGTCTTGCGATCGAACGTTCAGGCCGATGTTGTCCGCATATTGCGTGTAATAGGCGGGGAAGAGCCCCGGACCGACCCCGATCAGAGGATGGTCTCCGAAGACGAGGACGGCGGTCAGGGTCTCGGTGATGCGGCTCAGAACGGCGCCGTCCGCAGAACTCGTACCGCTTGGCAGGTTCTCGAGCGAGGCCAGGCGTGCGCTGTATTGGGGCACCAGGAACAAGATCCCAAACGCGGCGGCCATGACGAGCGCCACCTGGCGAAATCGGATATACCGCAGGGCGGCTGCGACCATGACCATGAGCACAAATCCCACAGCTCCGCCGCGAGAGAAGGTGAGCGCTGCCCCGAGCGCAATCAACCCCATCGCACCCCCCGCCAGCAGCTTGAGGTGGCGCACGCGCCTCCCCCAAATGGTGGCCATCCCGAGCGGGACCAGGACGAGCATGATCTGCGCGTAGCGGTTCTGTTGCCCGAGCGGGCCGCCGAGCCGCGGCTGCTGCACGCCGGCCGTTGCCGGCGACACGCCGGTTGCGAAGGTCGCCTTGCTCATCTGGGCGAATCCGAGGTAGTCCGCGCGGTAGTTCTGCGTGAGCTGCTGGTGCACCGATAGCGCCCCGAGCCCGGCACCAACCACCAGCAGAAGCCACAGGCAGGCATAGGCCATGCGCTCCGTTCGGACCACGTTGGTCACCAGCAGGTAGAGCAGGACGCCCTCGGTCAGGAAGATCCCGAGGGCCTGCGCTGCGGCGTTGCTGTCTCGCGAGAAGAGCGTCGAGATGAGCTGGATGAGCAGGAAGCCCAGAATCCACGGCAACGCTGGTGCAATGATCAGCCGCTGACGTCGGATCAAGAGGTAGTACGCCAGCGGCGCCACCAGCAGCAGCGGCACGCCGGCGGCCACCGCATATGGCAACCCGTGGAATCTATAGCCGATGACGGCGGCGTTGCTGTAGATGATGGCAATCACCGCGAGCGTTGCGACGTCAGGCTTGAAGGCGATGACCAGCGCAAACAACGCCGCCCCGACTACGGCGATCGCCTGCAGCGGCACGCCCAGCACCAAGGCGCCCAGGCCAATCGTGGTCGCGAGGAGCATGATCGCGATCGGGAGCACGCCAGTCGAGCGCTCCTGAACGGCTGGGGTTGCCAGGCTCATGTCCCGCGCTCTCCCATCCCGCGCGTGCGCTGCGAATCCCATCGATCGATCCGTCGCCCGCGCAGCAGATTCCAGAGTGCGACCAGCGACGCCGCATTCACCAGTACGAAATAGGCCGGCGCAGCCAGGATGCGACGACGTGCAATATGACTGCCCTCGAGGGCGATCCCGGCCGCCGCCAGCGCGTAGAAGACCAACTGCGCGATGGTTGCGAATCGGTATACCGCGCCGCGGGACCAGAGCGCACCGGTTGTTCCGGCGACCAGCAGAAGAGGGATCGCCATCAGGCGCCTGAGGACCTTGTGCGAAAGGAGCTGGAGCGCGTAGAACCCATACCGGAACGGGTTCAGCAGCTCACGACGGAGCATCACCCCGCGCAGGCCGCGCGTGATCACGCGCACTTTGCGGCGAAACTCGGGGCGACCGGAGCCAGCGGGGGATTCGTAGGCCACGGCGTCTGGAGCGAACACGAGCCGGTATCCCTGCGCGATGATCGAGCTCGACACCGCAAAGTCGTCGGTCACGCCGTCTGGCACCACGCCCACCAGAGATCGCCGGATCGCGTAGATCGCCCCCGTTGCCGAGATCGCGTTTCCGGCTCTGCTTTCCGCCACCTTCAGCAACCGATCGAAGCTCCAGTAGGCCTCCTCACCGCCCGCGCTTCCTTCCCGTTGATGCTTGGCGGCTCGGTAGCGCTGGTTCCCGGCGACGCCGCCGACGCGTGGGTCCGCGAATGGGCGAACAAGGGCCCGGACAGCGTCCGTGGCGTACGTGCTGTTGGCGTCAGAGAAGATGAGGATCTCGCCGCTCGCCTCCGCGATCGCTGCGTTGAGGGCGCTCGCCTTCCCGTTCCGCGGAAGCGCCAGCAGGCGAACCCGGTCGGCGTAGCCGTCGACGATCTCGTTCGTCCCATCATCGGATCCGTCCGATGCGACGATCACTTCCAATCGGTTGGCGGGGTAGTCGAGGGCGATGGTGTTGTCGAGCTTCTCGCCGATGCTGCCCGCCTCGTTGTGCGCAGCGATCACGAGCGTGACCCGCGGCTCGGTATCGCGCCGCTCGAAGGGCCTCGGGCGCACGAGGGCCCGGACGAGAAGGATGATTGGAAACAGGAGATAGGTGTAGAAGATCAGTGCGAGCGATCCACCCAGCAGCATCGACCGGATCATCCGCCCACACCGACGCCCCTCGCTCGCCCCATCAAGCGACTACCTGACTGATCTCTCGTCCCGGGCGATCTGCTGCTCCTTCGCCTTCCTTCGGTCGGCGGCGCCGGCGGGCACCGCATGCTGCGGCAGCGGCATGGTGCCGGGGACCTGTTCGCGTACGGTGCGGGCGACACGGCGCTCCGGGATGGCGCGCTCCGGGATGGCGCGCTCCGCGATGGCGCGCTCGGGAGTGGCCGACCGCCTGCGTCGCGGACGCGGTGGATGGTCGACCAGCACCGATCCCAGGAATCTGGCGCCGATTGAGCGGAGGTTCTCCGCCGCATACGCAACATCGGCCCGTTTCGAGCGATCCCGTTCGACGACCAGCACAGTTGCGTCGACCATGCGCGCCCAGGCCAGCGTTGAGGCGGCCAGGTGGATCGGCGCGGCATGCAGCACCACCAGCTCGTGGCCCTTGATGAGCTGCTCGAGGACCTGGCTGGCCGTCTCTGGATCCACGAGCTCAGCGGTCCCGCTCTGTCCAGCGGGGATGAGCTCGAGCCCCATCGTTCCCCCGACCGTCGGAGCGTGCACGATGCTATTCGCGTCACGCACGAGATCGCCAGCGCGCGTCTCGAGGCCGAACAGGGTCGTGAGCTCGGCGAACTCCTCGTTGGCGTCAACCAGCAGCACTCGGCGGCCGCTGCTTGCCAGCGCCGTTCCGATGTTGCCCGCGAAGTCAGAGCTCCCGTCGTTGGGCGCGGTCCCGACGAGCAGGACCGTGCGGAGCGCGTTCTCGGACTTGGCATAGACGATCTTCATTGCCAGCAGGCGCGCGCTGGCGGCAGCTCGTGAGTTGGGTTTGGCCTGGGCCACCACCGGCGCCTCGCGCGTGGACCGGAAACGCTGGCCCAATGAGGCGAAGCCGAGCACTGGCGCCCGCGTCGTCTCGCCGAGCTCCTTCGTGCTGTTGACGGTGCTCCCGAAGTACTCGACGAGCATCACCAACACGCCGGCAGCCAAGAGCCCCGTCACGGCGGACACGAGCGCGATGAGCGTGGGTTGCGGGGCGACGGGGGTGAGTGGCGGCTGAGCGGCCTGGATCACCTGAAGCTGTCCTTCAGGAAGCTGTACCCCGTCGGGTTGGAGCAGGATCAGCTCGGCCGCCATCGCATTCGCGAGCGCCGCCGCCGTTTTCGGGTTCCCGTGCTGAGCTCGAATCGACAGGACGCGCGTCGTCTCGTTGGGGAGGGCGCGTGTCTCAATCAGGGTGCCCGGCGGCAGTCCGACCTTCGAGATGGCCTTGTTCAGCACCGGTGTGCTCGTGGCGAGCTCGGCATAGGTGTTGGAGATGGTCGCCGCTGCTCGCAGAATATCGCTGGTGCCCACGACCGGGCCGACCAGCAACTTGGCCTCCCCTTCGTAGGTCGGCTGGATGCCGGAGGAGATCAAATAGCCGGCGAGGCCGGCGACCCAGGTCGCGATGAGAAGGGTCCACCACCAGCGGCGCGCGACCGCCACGTATCCTGCTACTTCCAACTTGATCCCCTTCCGCGTTAGCGATCAGGCCGCCGGAACCGGCTCAGCCGGAACGCCGCTGGGCGCAGCATAAGCGGAATCGGGCCATCAAGCACGGGCGCCCCAGTCCCCAGCTGGTTTCCGCCTCACCGAGGGGGTCTAACCAACGTATCCAAGCGCGCGCAGGCGCTCCAGCGTCTCTTCGTCGTACTGGGCCTCGCTGGTTCGAACGTCGTCGTCCCGCATCTCGCGCAGCATCTCGTCGAGGTCCTCGTGCAGGCGGCGGGCAACCTCCGGTTGCCCATCGAATTGGTTCGATCGCTCGCCCGGGTCCGACGCGAGATCGTAGAGCTCGTGCCGGTCGTCCGATCGCCAGATGAACTTATGCGGGGGGCGCCGAATCGCCTTCGATGCAAGGCCATTGATGATCTTCGGGCCCGTGTTCTCGGCGAGCGCGGTCCGATCGGCAGCCCGCGTCAGCAGGCTGACGAAGTCACCGTCTGCGCCTATCCCAGCAAGCTCCAGCACGAGCGGATAGATATCGCCGAGCTGCACCTGCTCGCGAACCCGGGTCCCTGCCGCGAAGCTCTCCGGGTAGCGGATCACGAGCGGCACGTGGAGCAGCTCGTCGTAGAGCGTGAGCCGGTGACCCAGGTGCCCGTGCTCGCCGAAGGAGTCCCCGTGGTCCGACGTGATGATGAGCACCGTGTCGTCGAGGCGACCGAGCGAGCGGATGGCATCGGCGAGGCGGCCGACCATCTCATCCGCGTAGCGCAGCGTCCCGTCGTACAACGCCTCGAGAATCTCGAGGTCCTCGCGGCGCTGCCTGCCCTCCGCGGTCAGGATCTCGTCCCTGCGACCGCTCGCTCGTGCGACACGAAACGGCGAATAGCGGGAGGACATGAATCGCCGGTTGTATGGATACGGGGGGAGGTACGGCTCGTGGGTCTCCATGTAGTTGACGAAGGCGAAGAACGGTTGCGTGCGCTGCTCGCCGCGGCCGATCCACTCCATCACCCGCTCGTTGGTGAGGCGGGCCCCGCTGTCCTTCCGGCTTCGCCAGGTGCGCATCACGGCGCGAAGGCGGCGTGCCCTCCGCAGCAACGCGGCAGCGGCGCGCGGCAGCGGCCCGCCTCGCTCGAGCTCCCTGATCCGTTTTGAGAGCTTCGGCAGTGCGATGCCGCGAGGATTCGTGATGCGCCAGATGTCGTCGACGTGGTCGAACCCCTGCACGAGGCCCGTCGCGTCGCTGATGTACGCGTTGTTGGAGAACGATCCGGTCCGGTAGCCGGCTGCCCTCAGCCGTGACGCGAGGGTCTCGCTGCCCGGTCGCAGCGCGTGCCGTGACAGGGTGAGCCCGTGGTTGACCGGGTACCGGCCGGTGAAGATCGAGGCATGCACCGGCAGGGTCCAGCAACCCACCGAGATCGCCTGCTCGTAGAGCGTGCCCTCGGCGGCGAGTCGAGCGAGCTGTGGCGTCGTTTCCCGCACGTATCCGTAGGCAGAGCAGTTGGGCGCCCGGACGCTGTCGAGCACGATCAGGACGACGTTCGGCGGCTTGTGATCAGGCATCTGGAGACTCGGCCAGGCTGTGTCCGTCCATCTCATCCGGGACCGGTACGCCGAGCATGTCAAGGATGGTCGGCGCGAGATCCTGGATATGCGGCCGGCGCTTCAGCTCGGGGACGCCTGATATCGAGAGGAGCGCATCGGGCGTGGTGTGCATCCCGACCAGGGAGTCGCCCTTGAAGCAGACGGTTGGCTTGCCGAAGCTTCCCTTCGCGTCATACCCGTTCCGCATCGAGAGCACGAGGTCGGGACCGTTTGCGGCACTCGCGCCGTGGTAGAGGTCTTCGCCGAAGTCGACCCGTTCGACCATCGCCTCGCCCGAGTCGGGATCCGTCATCTGCAGCAACGCTTCGGCCACCTCGCTGCGCCAGCGGTCGGACTCGGCGCCGGGGGCGATCCAGCCGTCGGCCTCACGTCCGCGCACGCTCAGATAGACCCGGCCGGGATCAAGGCTGTACGCCACGCTGGATGGGTCGACATCGCTCAGCGACTCCGGCCGCTCGCCGCGGTAGCGCAGGTAGCCGGAGTTCACCAGGTAGGTGTTGACGTGGACCTCCTGGCGGATGCTGCAGAAGCCGTGATCGGAGAGGACGATCAGCGTCGTGTCCTCGTCCAGCCAGCTCCGGATCTCGCCCAAGGCGCTGTCGAGGCGGCGGTAGAACTCGAGGAAAGCGGGCGCGTAGACGGGATTGCCCTTCTCCATCTCCTCCCAAAAAAAGTGGTGCAGGCGATCCGTCTCCATGATGTGCGTCATGAAGAAGTCCCACGA
>JALYTG010000111.1 GCA_030854405.1 Chloroflexota bacterium
GGCCCAGGCCGGGGCCGCGGAGTTCGCGCTGGGCGTGGGCGCCACCGTGGTAGGGCTGGTGATGGGGCTGCTCGTCGGGGGACCGCTCGCGGCATTGGGTGGGACAGCGGGCTCGGTACTGCCCCCGCTCGCTGCCGTGGCGCTGGCCCTCGGCATGCTTGGCGCCACCCTGTACAAGCGCGACGTCCTGATCCCGGCTCTCGGAGGGCTGTTGCCGGGCGGTCGGAGATCGGGCGGGCCGCAGCAGATCGTGATCGACACCAGCGCGGTGATCGACGGGCGGATCGTCGACATCGGGCGGACCGGTTTCATCCTCGGCACCCTGGCCGTCCCTCGGTTCGTGCTCGACGAGCTTCAACGCATCGCCGACTCCCCGGACGCCCTGCGACGCAATCGCGGCCGCCGAGGCCTGGAGATGCTGGCGGCGCTGCAGCGCGATTCGGTCACCCCGGTGGAGGTGACCGAGGGCACGTACCCGGAGGTGGACGAGGTGGACGCCAAGCTCGTGGCGTTCGCCCGGGATCGCGGCGCCGCGATCCTCACCAACGACTTCAACCTGAATCGGGTCGCCGAGCTGCAGGGAATCCGGGTCCTGAACATCAACGAGTTGGCCAACGCGGTCAAGGCCGTGGTTCATCCGGGCGAGGAGATGGCGGTCAAGATCATCCAGGAGGGCAAGGAGCCGGGACAGGGGGTCGGCTACCTCGACGACGGCACGATGATCGTGGTCGAGAACGGCAGCCGATACATGGAGCGGGACGTCGGGGTGACCGTCACGCGCGTCCTCCAGACCGTCGCCGGCCGGATGATCTTCGCGCAGCCGCGCGAAGCGTGAGCGACCGGCTCGCCGCGGTCCTGGTCGCCGCGGGGCGCAGCCGGCGGATGGGAGTCGACAAGCTCTGGATCGACCTCTGGGGGCGCCCCGCCTGGCGCTGGAGCCTCGACGCCCTCCTCTCGCTGTCGAGGCTGACGCGCGTGGCGGTCGTCGTCGCCCACGACCGGCTCGACGACTACACGCAGGCCCTTCCCGCACCTGACCGATGCCTCGTCCTGCCGGGCGGCGAAGAGCGAGCCGATTCGGTCCTCGCGGGGCTTCGGGCGCTGGCCGATGATGGCGCCGACGACCGAACCCTGGTGCTGGTCCACGACGCCGCGCGCCCGGCTGCTTCCAGGGAGCTGGTTTCACGCATCGTGGCTGCCGCGCCAGCGCGTGGAGGGGTTGTGCCAGTAGTTCCAGTGCACGACAGCCTGCTCCGCGGCGACGGGATGCCCCTCGACCGGGGCCACGTGCGCGCCGCGCAGACGCCACAGCTCGTTCGCCTGGGCGAGCTGCGCGGCGCCCTTGAGGCCGGCGGTGTCTTCACCGACGACGTTTCGGCGCTGGCGAGTGCCGGCCTGCCGGTGATCGCGGTGCGCGGCGAGGTCACGAACCAAAAGCTGACGGAGCCCGGTGACGAGGAGATCCTGCGCGGTGTCCTGCGCGGGAGATCGGCGCCGCTCGACGCGCCGAACGCATCTGGCCGGCCCGGGATCGGGTTCGACGCGCACCGCCTCGAGGCGGGACGCGGCCTGCGGCTGGGCGGGCTGGAGTGGCCGGACGAGCCGCGCGGCCTGGTCGGCCATTCCGACGGCGACGTTGCGCTGCACGCCGTGATCGACGCGCTGCTCGGGGCGGCCGGGATAGGGGACATCGGGACCCTCTTCCCGACTGACGGTCATTCGGCAGGTGCCGATTCGAGCGACCTGCTGCGGCTCGTGGTCGAGCGGATGCGCACGGCCGGCTGGCGACCGACCTCCGTTGATCTGACCATCGTCGCCGCCCACCCGGCGATCGCTCCGCGGCGCGATGAGATGGCGACCCGCATCGCCGCGCTCGTGGGCCTTTCCTCTGCGGCGGTGACGGTCAAGGGGACCACCTCCGACGGTCTCGGCTTTGCGGGCGAAGAGGGGATCGCTGCGTACGCGGTCGCCGCCATCGAGCGGGAATGAGCGAGCTCATCGGAGGGCGCCGACCTGTGGTCGAGGCGCTGGCGGCGGGCCGCGCGGCACGTCGCCTGCTCGTCGCCGAGAGCGCAAAGTCCAGTCCTGAGCTCAAGGCGATCATCGGCGAGGCGCGGCGCATGGGCATCCCGGTCGAGCGAATCGACGGAGATCGGCTGCGACGCCTGGCCGGGTTCGATGGGCACCAGGGCCTCCTGCTGGAGGTCGAGGAGCGGCGGTTCGCCGACCTCGCCGAGCTTTTCGCCCGCGCCGAAACGGCGGGCCACGACCCCTTCGTGCTCGTCCTCGAGCATCTGCAGGACCCGACCAACCTCGGGACCCTCCTGCGATCGGCCGAGGCGGCGGGCGTCGACGGGATCGTGTTTCCCGAGCGTGGGGCGGCCCCGCTGTCGGCCGCGGCGGTCAAGGCCAGCGCTGGCGCCAGTGAGCATCTCCTCCTCGCCCGGGTCGAGAGCCTGGGTGGTGCGATCCATGAGCTGAAGGAGCGCGGCGTATGGCTGGTGGCCGCCGACCAGGACGCCCCGGCGACCGCATGGTCGAGCGATCTCCGCGGCCCGATCGCGGTCGTCGTCGGAAGCGAGGGGAGCGGTCTCTCGGGCACCACCCGCCGACGCTGCGACCTGCTGGTCAGCTTCCCGATGGCCGGCCGGGTCGCGAGCCTCAATGCGGCGACCGCCGGCGCCCTCCTGCTCTTCGAGGTCGTCCGACAGCGGTCGGGAAGCCCGGGCTAGAATCGAGATGCGCCGACGTAGCTCAACTGGCAGAGCAGCGGTTTTGTAAACCGCAGGTTCTCGGTTCGACCCCGAGCGTCGGCTCCATTCACCTGAGCACGAATCCGGGCATGAGAAGGCCCCGACGGATCGCCCGTCGGGGCGCCTGACAGCCCAAATGACAGCCAAACCGGTTCAGCCGCTGAGCGGGTCAGCATGAGCGGCGCGTCAGTCTGCGACCTCCAGGGTGAGGTCCGCGTCGACGTTGACGATGTTGAGCAGGACGACCTCGTGCTCCTCCTCGACGCCCGGCTGGCTTGGGATCACCACTTGCGCATCGGTGATCGGCAGGAAATGCTGACGCGTGCGAAGCACGGTGCGGTCGAGTCGGTTGCCCGGGATCAAATGAACCGTGCCCCGGACCGCGTAGTATGCGGACTGCGCCCTGATCTTGCGCTTCTGCCGGTTCACGCGAAGCTGGCGGTGACTCGTGTGGGGAGGAGCGACGACCAGCAACATCCGCTCCCGGTCGATGGCCTGCCAGTCGTCCTCGGTCGGCTCGTCCGCAACCCGAGACACGCTCAACATGTCTTCGCCGTTCAGAAGGTCCGACAGGCGCTCCGAGCCCACGCGCGTCCAGCCGTCAACGACCTCGTCCTCCGTGACGATGCGGATCGGCACGAGTTCACCATGAGGCTCGGCCGTGACAGGCGGCCCCGCGACTGCGCCAGGGTCTCGTTCCCCTCGTTGTTCGGTCTTCCGTCGCCAGAACATCGGCAGCTCCTAGACTCCGCGTCGGGTTCGCTCAGCAGAGGCGTCGCGCGGCGTCGAACCGCCTTTGCCACGATACTCCCTTTGGCACCTGCACCTGTTGCGCTAGGGCACCACGGCCGGGCCGGAGGAGTACGCGCCGGCCCGGCCTGCTCTAGCTGCGAGTGGGTCGCATCGCCACGGCGAGGAGGCCGAGCGAGGTGACGAAGAGGGTGAGGGCGAGGAGCGAGAGCAGCACGCTGTCGCCCGCCTGCACGGCCGTGTCGGGGAGGACCACAGCACGCGGCGTGCTGGTGCTACCCAGGACGGATTCCCTTGGCGTCGGCGTTGGTGACGGCGTTGCGCTGTGGGTTTCCAGCCTCGGCGTCGGAGTTGGGGTCGGCGTCGGTGTCGGCGTGGGAGTTGGGGTCGGGGTCGGGGTCGGGCTCGGCGTGGGCGTTGGCGTCGCGGCCTGCACACAGAGGTTGCCGTTTGCGGCAGCATTGGTCTTCGAGTTGTGATCGCTTGCGTAGCGGATGTAGAGATGCGTCCCGCTGCGATCGGTCGTGAAATCGTGCTGGCCGGCGCTGCCGAAGTCCTGCGTCCAGGAGCCAGCGAAGCTTGAATTCCAGCTGAGCTGGACGTTCTGATTGGCTTCTGCATGCAGGTTGATGCGCCACGCGTAATGGCTTGCGTCTGCGGCGCATCTGCCTTCAAGCTGAGGCGGGACCCACGCGAGGGCAGTGCCTACCGCAACCGTCAACATCAGGGCCACGACGGAGACGATTGTGAGCAGCGCTCGCGCCGGCCGACGATGGGTGGAGAACGTAGTCCTCATAACCGTGATAACTCCCCTGGGTTTCTCTCTCTGTTCCCGCTTGGACCTTGCCGATCGCCGGTTCACGAAGCGATCGGTGGTCTCTGACGAAGGTCCGGTACTGGTCCCACCAGCCGAGCGGATGGCGAGGATATCGACCCGCCAGTACCTTGGTAAGGGGTCCCTCAGGGTCGCTGGTTGGGTCAGTGGGGCTGCGGTGGAGAAAGAGATAGAAGACTCCGTTGACGAAGCGCACCAGGGGTCCCAGTGCCGCCACGCCAATGGTCGGGAGAGGCTCGACGCCGGCCCATCTGACGACCGGGCAAGCGCTCTGGCGAGCGATATATCGCACGACCCAAGGGCGCGCCGATGCCCTAGTCGGTCCGCGCTGCGCTGCCCGATGGGCCGATCCGAATGCTCGGTTGAAGGCTCGGCGCGGCCTTGGGTATACTTTTCGCCCGATCGGCATGTCGCGCGTGCCGACCGTCCCGTGGGTAGGTTGAGCAGGTGGTGAGCTCCGCTGACTGTAGATCAGCCGTCTTCGACTGTGGGGGTTCGATTCCCTCCCTGCCCACCATCATCGGTCGAATCAAAGACATAGATTTCCATAGGTAGACCGATGCTTGCGGCGGATCGGTCGTTTCTGCACAATCGCGTCACGTTCGCGCACGCGAACGTGCCCGATGGCGGGCCCACGTAGCTCAGCTGGCAGAGCACTTCCTTGGTAAGGAAGAGGTCTCCGGTTCGAACCCGGACGTGGGCTCCACTGCACCGGCAGGCGGGCGGTCCCGAGTGCAGCGTGAGGCATATCGCTCGTCGATGGACCCGAAGATCGTTCTACCCTTCCTGGCGTCGCTTCTTTCGTTCGTCTTCGCGGCGCTCGTCTTCGACCAATGGGTGCGCCGGCGCCACGCGTACCAGCTGGTCTGGACCCTTGGCCTGCTGTTCTACGGGATCGGTGCCGGGGTCGACTTTCTCGCCTCAGCCTTCGGCTGGAATCAGGCGCTGTATCGGACCTGGTACCTGTTCGGTGCATTCGGCGTCGCAGCGTATCTCGGCCTGGGCACGATCTTCCTCCTCAACCGTACCCGGTTCGGCTATTTCGTGGCTTTCCTCCTAGCCTTCGGTGGGCTCATCAGCCTGGCCTTCTCCGCAGCCCGCGCCAAGGAAGGGATACCCACCCCCGGCTGGGGAATCGCCCTGACGGTCGGTGCGTCGCTGGCGGCTGCCGTGGCGGTGGCGGCCGCCACCCGGCTCGAGCGGCGCCGCGTGGCGCCGCTCTGCGTAGCGATCCTGGGCGCCGCCTCGTTGGTTGTGGTCGTGCTAACACTGACCGCCTCGGTGGAGGCGCCCGGCTACGCGGTGACTGCCTCAACTGGGGCGCCGAATGGCGACGCTTTCCCGGCCTACCTGCGCATGCTGACCCCGCCGTTCAACATCACCGGGGGGCTGGCTCTGGTCTTCGGGGCGATCTATTCGGCCTACATCTTCATGCCAAAGCGGCGGGTGCTGCGACCGGCCGGCACGAAGCCGCTGGTAGGTCCGCTCCTCCGCGGCGGTGCGGTGGTCGTGAACTTCGTGGCGTCGCTCCCCGGTGCCTGGCGCGCTTATCGCGCCGGTCGGCTGAACTCTCGTGTCCCAGCCACCATTCTGATCGCGCTGGGCGGGTTCGTGCCCAGCTTGACGAGTGGGCTGACGCGACTTGGCATCAGCTGGGCCTACTTCCTCGGCGAGCTGCTCGGGGTGGTTCTGATCTTCGTCGGCTTTCTGGTCAGCATCGAGGTCTTCAGCGACCTGCGGCTACCCTTCACCCGCGTCGTGCTGCGGCGGCGCGATCGGGGAGAGGCGACCGAGCCGGCGGAAGCTGGCTGACGCCGAGCCTGGCGCTCGCCGCGCGGCGTTGACAGCGATTGGCCCCGACCGTAGAATCATCCTGCTTTCCCCCGGTGCCAGACCTTAGTTTCGCGTGGCCGGCTCCGGGCGAACGACGAGGAAGAACGAGTGGCCAAGGCCGAGACCCGACCCGTGATCGCACTTGCGTGCACGGTCTGCAAAGAGCGGACGTACAGCACACGCAAGAGCAAGAGAAATGACCCCGGCCGGCTGGAGCTGAACAAGTTCTGTCCGCGTTGCCGGCGGCACACGCTGCACCGGGAGACAAAGTAGAAGCCGGGGCGTGCCGGTAGGGGTGTAGCTCAATTGGTAGAGCACTGGTCTCCAAAACCAGCGGTTGCAGGTTCGAGTCCTGTCGCCCCTGCCATTCGCAAAGAAGATCGAGGACCGAGAAGAACCTGACGTGTTGACTGGAATCCGTACCTACCTCGCCGAGAGTTGGTCCGAGCTGAAGAAGGTCGCCTGGCCGACGCGCGATACCGTGCTCAACCTGACCCTGATCGTGCTTGGTGTCTCGGTCGCGGTGGGCGCGTACATCTTCGCGCTCGACCAGATCTTCCATTTCGCCATCGGCCGGGTGCTGCAATGAGCGAAGAGCCGGCCAACCAGACCACGCCTGCCGACGAGGCGCGCAACGAAGCGCGTCAGGCGGCCCGCCTCTCGCGCGAGGCGCCGCAGCTCGACGACGCCTACGCCGCGGAGCGCACCAGCAAGCAGTGGTACGTGATCCACACCTACTCCGGCTACGAGAACAAGGTCAAGGCCAACCTCGAGCATCGCATCGAGTCGATGGGCGTCGAGGACCAGATCTTCCAGGTGCTCGTGCCGATGGAGGAGGAGATCGAGATCAAGAACGGCCAGCGGCAGACCGTGAACAAGAAGGTCTTCCCCGGCTACGTTCTGGTCGAGATGGTGATGAGCGACGAGTCGTGGTATGTGGTCCGCAACACCCCGGGGGTGACCAGCTTCGTGGGGTCAGGCAACCGCCCGACGCCGCTGATGGACAACGAGGTCAAGTCAATCCTCAAGCAGATGGGCGTCGAGACCCCGAAGTTCAAGGTCCAGTTTGCGAAGGGCCAGAGCGTCCGCGTGAACGACGGCCCGTTCGCGGAGTTCATCGGCACCGTGGACGAGGTCAACCCCGAGCGCAACAAGGTCAAGGTGCTGGTCAGCATTTTCGGCCGCGAGACGCCGGTCGAGCTCGACTTCCTTCAGATCGAGAAGCTCTGACGCCAACGGACCGATGCTCGGCATCGGTCACACCGGAGGGAGGGGCGTGAAACGCCCCGTCTGCACCTCGAAGGAGACGTTCAATGGCAAAGAAGATCCGCACCATCCTGAAGGTGCAGGCGCCCGCGGGGCAGGCCACCGC
>JALYTG010000112.1 GCA_030854405.1 Chloroflexota bacterium
CGAGTACGTCCTTGGGCAGCCGGCGGCCGAGCGCTTCCTGCAGCTCGTCGTCGAACTGCTGGAGCTGACCGTTCCCGCCTATCGCGCCGAAGGGAAGCAACAGCTGAGGATCGCGCTCGGCTGCACCGGCGGCTACCACCGATCGATCGTCCTTGCTGAGGAGCTTGCCCGGCGCGTCGCGAGTCTGCCCGGCGCAGCCGTGACGGTCATTCACCGCGAGCTGCCACGATGAGGCCTCGGCTGCCGCGCTGGCTCTACCCGGGGATGCACCTCAAGCGGTGGCTGCTGCTTGTCTTCGCGGGAATCGTGATCCTCGGCCTGGGCGCCGCGGTGTATCTCATCGACGTGTACCGGACCCACGCAGCGGACGAGATCCCGGTCGTTTACTACCTGACCGGTGCGTGGATGGAGCGACCGGTGCGCGCCGCCGTCTTTGGATCGGTCGGCGCGGTGCTGACCGTGCTTGGGGTATGGGGCCTGATGCGGAGTGTCGTTTCGCCGTTCGTCGGTCGCGGCGACTCCGTGATGGAGGTGCTCTACACGAAGCGCTACTTAGCCCGTGGGCCGCGGATCGTCGCGCTCGGTGGCGGCACCGGCCTCTCGACTCTGCTGCGCGGCCTGAAGGGTTACTCAGCGAATATCACCGCCGTCGTGGCGGTCGCCGATGACGGCGGCAGCAGCGGACGATTGCGAGCCCAGCTTGGGATCGTGCCTCCCGGCGACATCCGCAACTGCATCGCGGCGCTGGCCGACGCAGAGCCACTCATGACGCAGCTGATGCAATACCGATTCCCACCCGGCTCGGGCCTCGACGACCACGCGTTCGGGAACCTCTTCATCGCGGCCATGACTGCCGTCACAGGAGACTTCGAGGAAGCGGTCCGGGAGTCGAATCGTGTGCTCGCCGTGCGCGGCCAGGTCCTGCCCGCGACGAGCGTCCCGCTCAACCTCTCGGCGCGGCTGGTCTCGGGCCGTCTCCTCAACGGGCAGGCCGCCATCACCAGCGCCGACGAGCCGATCGAGCAGGTCTTTATCGAGCCTTCGGACGTCCGGGCCACCGGTGAGGCGCTGGAGCGCATCCTCGAGGCCGACCTGGTGGTGATCGGCCCTGGGAGCCTCTTCTCGAGCGTCCTGCCGAACCTCCTGATCAGCGACATCCGCGACGCAGTCAGCGCCTCGAACGCAGTCCGCGTCTACGTCATGAACGTGGCCACCCAGCCGGGCGAGACGAACCACTTCACGGCGGCAGCGCACCTCAAGGTGCTCTACGAGCATGTCGGCGACGACCTGTTTGACTACGTCCTGGTCAACCACAGCCGTCAGGCGCGCCGGCCCGAGGGATGGCTCGGCGAGCCGGTTGAGATCGATGCGCGAAAACTCGAGGAGCTGCCGGTCGTGATCATCGAGGAGGACCTCGTCGACGCGGCCAACGCCCACCGTCATGATCCGGCCAAGCTTGCCACGGCCCTGATGCGGCTGCAGCAGGAGGACCAGGTCGAGCGCCCGCGGCAGCGTCGCCTCCGTCGGACCAGCGCTTCAGCCAGCTGACGGGGCCCGCGATGCTGCTCGCCGGCGAGGTGAAGGGAGAGCTCGCCCGGATCCATCCCGCGCGGACCTGCTGCCGTCGCGCCGAGCTGGCGGGCCTGCTCTACGGTGACCGGGTGGCGAACGGCGGAGTCCGAACCCTCGACCACGCTACCGCCCGGACCGCCATGCACCTGGCAACATCGATTGGTCTGCGTGCCACCACCCCGCCGGGAAGCGCCAGCGGTCAGCCGGGATCGGTTCGGGCCCGGCATCACCTCGAGGTCTGGCTTGAGCCCGACGCCCCGCGGCCCTGGCACTGGAGCGAGTCGGCTGCGTGTGACCGGCGGTCGTTCCTGCGCGGTGTGATGCTCGGCAACGCGTCGCTCTCGCTCGGAGCCCGCGGGCCGCATATCGAGTTCGTCTTCCGTCACGCGCGCGACGCCGCCGCGTTGCAGCGGAGGCTGGCGGAGTGCGGCGTGAGCGCAGCTCGCCTGCTTCGCCGCGATCGGCAGGTGGTCTATCTCAAGGGCCAGGAGGAGGTCGCCACGCTGCTCCGCCTGGTCGGCGCCAACCGTGCGCTGCTCGACTTCGAGACAGCCCGCGTCGGACGCGACGTGCGCAACCGAGTCAACCGTCTCCTGAATGCGGAAGAGGCTAACCTGGGGCGCACCGTGCGCGCTGCAGATCGGCAGCTGCAGGCGATCGCCGAGCTCGCCTCGACCGGTCGGCTCGAGAGCCTGCCGCGAGGCCTTCGGGAGGCCGCCGCCCAACGACGGGCCCACCCCGACGCGGACTTGGACGCTCTGGCGACCGGGCTGGGCATCAGCCGGTCAGCGGCGAACCATCGGCTGCGACGGCTGGTCGACCTAGCCGACGACGCGGCCTAGGCGAGCCGATGCGCACCCCGCTCGTCGCCGGCAACTGGAAGATGAATCCGCCCTCATTGCAAAATGCGCTCGAGCTCGCCGCGGGGGTTCGCGCCGTCGCTGAGGCCGCGCCGGGCGCGACCGCCGTCGTCTGCCCGCCCGCGATCTGGCTCAGCGCGGTGGCGAACGAGCTGCGCGACGGGCCGGTGCGCGTCGGTGCGCAGACGATGCACCCGGATGAGCGCGGCGCCTTTACGGGCGAGATCTCGCCGCTGATGCTGGTGGGCCTCGCCGAGTACGTGATCATCGGCCACTCTGAACGGCGCCAGTACGACTGCGAGACCGACGAGAAGGTCGCGGCGAAGGTCGCAAGCGCCGTAGGACACGGCCTGCGCCCGATCATGGCGATCGGCGAGCGGGCTGACGAGCGCCGGGCGGGCTCGACGGGGGCGGTCATCGATCGGCAGCTGCGGGCCGGGCTGTCGAACCTCGACCGGCTGGCCGGCAGCCGGCTGGTGCTCGCCTATGAGCCGGTCTGGGCGATCGGCACCGGGGAGGCCGCCTCACCAGCCGATGCCCAGACGGTCGCGGCGCAGATCCGCGCCGTGCTGCACGAGCTCGACCCGGACGCTGCCAGCGAGATCCCGGTCCTCTACGGCGGAAGCGTCACACCAGAGAACGCCGCGGTCTTCTTCGAGCAGCCGGAGATCGACGGCGCACTGGTCGGCGGATCCTGCCTGGACGCCGGTGCCTTCGGCGCCATCCTGCAGCTCGCGGCGCGGTCCGCGCATTGAGGCAGCGACCGCGTCCGGTCGTGCTCTGCGTCCTGGACGGCTTCGGCCTGAGCGCCGACCGGCGCCGCAACGCGGCGCTCGCGGCCCGGATGCCGGTCTGGGATCGGCTCGCGACGGAATGGCCAACCTCTCGGCTCGCCGCGTCGGGAGAAGCGGTCGGGCTCCCAGCCGGCCAGATGGGCAACTCCGAGGTCGGGCACCTGAACCTGGGCGCAGGCTTCCCGGTGATTCAGGACCTGCCGCGCATCAACCGGGCGATCGCCGATGGCAGTTTCTACGAGAATCCGGCACTCACGGCTGCCGTGGATCACGCCCTCGACCGCGGGAGCAGGCTCCACCTGCTGGGGCTCATCGGTCCCGGCGGGGTTCACGCGGTCGACGAACAGATCGTTGCCATGGCCGAGCTGGCGCGCCGTCGCGGGCTGCCCGGGGAGCGGGTGCTGCTGCACGCCTTCACCGACGGCCGCGACACGCCCCCGCGCTCGGCCGGGATGCTCGTGCCGGAGCTGGAGGCATCGCTGGACGGACGGGCGACGATCGCCACAGTGAGCGGCCGCTACTACGCGATGGATCGGGACGGGCGCTGGGAGCGCACGAAGCGAGCGTGGGACGCCATCGTGCACGAGCAGGCGCCCAGCGCCGGCAGCGCCGGCGAGGCGATCGAACAGGCCTACGCCCGCGACGAGAGCGATGAGTTCATCGAGCCGACCGTCGTCCATGACGGCGTGACCGTGGAGGACGGCGGCGCGGTGGTCCACATGAACTTCCGCGCTGACCGCGCGCGCCAGCTGATGGCCGCCTTTGCGCTGCCCGACTTCGACGCCTTCGATCGCGGCCGACTGCCGGCCACCCTCTTACTGACGACCCTGACCGGGTACCAGCCTCACGATGAGCTGCCAGTCAGCGTCGCCTTCCCGCCGATCCCGATCGACTCCCTGCCGGCCTACCTCGCGCGCCTTGGCCTGCGCCAGCTCCACGTCGGCGAGACCGAGAAGTACGCCCACGTCACCTACTTCTTCAACGGCGGTGTGGAGGCGACGCTGCCGGGCGAGGACCGGATCCTGGTTCCGTCGAATCGGCGGGTGGCGACCTATGACCTGGCGCCCGAGATGAGCGCATTGCCGATCACCGACCGGTTGGTGGCGGCGATGGGCCCGGGCGAGTACGACTTCGTGATCGTTAACTACGCGAACCCGGACATGGTCGGGCACACGGGCGTCTGGGACGCGGCGGTGCGTGCGGCCGAAGTGATCGACGGCTCCGTCGGCCGCGTCGCGGAGGCGACACTCGCGGCCGGCGGGGCCCTGCTCATCACCGCCGATCACGGCAACATCGAGGAGATGCGCGACCGCGACGGGGAGCCGCAGACAAAGCACACCACCTCGCCCGTCCCCTTCGTTCTCGTCGCCGAGGCGTACCGCCGGGCGGAGCTGCGCGACGGGATCCTGGCGGACGTGGCGCCCACCATCTGCCAGCTGATGGGCCTGCCGCGGCCACCACAGATGACCGGGACCAGCCTGATCCGTTAGGAGCGTCTCAGCGACCCGCTTGCTATACTCCGCCGGCCATGGAGACACCCCTGATCATCGCCCAGATGATCCTTGCGATCGCGCTCATCGCGGCCATCCTCATGCAGCAGCGCGGAACCGGGCTCGGCGGCGCGTTCGGCGGTGAGGTGACCGCCTACCGCAGTCGGCGGGGGATCGAGCGCACCCTCTTCCGCCTCACCATCGTGCTCGCGGTCCTTTTCGTCGGCTTCTCGCTCCTCAACCTGGTGAAATTAACGAGCCTGTAAGGGTGCGTGCTATCATCGGCCGGCCCCGTGCCGAGGTGGCGGAATAGGCAGACGCGCTAGGTTCAGGACCTAGTGACCATTACGGTCGTGTGGGTTCAAGTCCCTCCCTCGGTACCACCCTTCGAGCCCAGGTGGCGGAATTGGTATACGCGTACGTTTGAGGGGCGTATGAGGCAACTCATCCGGGTTCAAGTCCCGGCCTGGGCACCACCCTCCACAGGCCGATAACGCCGCCCCCGCGTGGGCGGCGTTTCGCCGGGGTGCTAGGCTCACCGCAGCCGGGCGGTTAGCTCAGTCGGTCAGAGCGCCTCGCTTACACCGAGGAGGCCGGGGGTTCGAACCCCTCACCGCCCACCAAAACCCGAGCCCAACCCGATCACACGGAGCGTAGCAACGATGCCTAGCAGCGTCTGGATCATCCTGATCGTCATCGCGGTCATCGCGCTCTTCCTGGTCTTCACCTACAACGGCCTGGTCCGCCTGCGCAATACCGTCGACGAGGCGTGGAACCAGATCAGCGTCCAGCTCAAGCGTCGCCACGACCTGATCCCGAACCTGGTCAATGCGGTCAAGGGCTACATGGACTTCGAGCAGGAGACGCTGACCAAGGTGATCGAGGCGCGCAGCGCCGCGGTGAGCGCCCAATCGGCCGGTCCCGCCAACGCCGGAGCTGCGGCCGCCGCCGAGAACATGCTGACCGGCGCCCTGCGGCAGCTCTTCGCACTGGTCGAGAACTATCCCGACCTGAAGGCGAATCAGAACGTCCTCGAGCTGCAGGAGCAGCTGACCACGACCGAGAACCAGATCGGCTTCTCACGGCAGCACTACAACAGCAGCGTGCGGGAGTACAACACGGCCACCCAGACCTTCCCCAACGTCCTCCTGGCCGGGATGCTCGGCTTCCGAGAGCGCGACTACTTCCAGATCGAGGAGGCCGACGCGGCGGTCCCGGTCGTCAACCTCAGGACCTGAACCGATGAGCGCCGCCCCGGCGCCGACCACCTTCTATCGCGAGATCGACCGCAATCGGCGGCAGAGCTGGCTGCTGGTCGCCGCGGTAATCGTCCTGCTCGGGGTGCTCGGCGGGGCGATCGGGGCCGCGACAGGCTACGGCTGGTGGGGGGTCGCCATCGCGGTCGCCATCGCGATGGCCATGAGCGTCGGCTCCTTCTTCGCCGGCGATGCGCTGGTCCTCGCCTCGAGTGGCGCGCGGCCCGTGGATGCCGCCAACCCGCCGGATGGATACCGGCAGCTGGTCAATGTGGTGACCGAGATGTCGCTCGCCGGCGGTCTGCCGATGCCGCGCGTGCACGTGATCGACGACACCGCGCCCAATGCCTTCGCCACCGGACGGGACCCGCGGCACGCCTCCGTCGCCGTCACGCGGGGTCTGATCGAGAAGCTTGATCGCGAGCAGCTGCAGGGGGTCGTCGGCCACGAGGTGAGCCACATCGGGAACTACGACATCCGCTTCACGCTGCTGGTGGCGGTGCTGGTCGGGAGCATCGCGCTCCTCTCGGACTGGTTCCTGCGCTTCACGTTCTGGGGAGGCGGGCGGAGCCGCGACGACGGCGACCGCCAGGGAGGCGGGGGGGCGGCCGCGATCCTCTTCATCGTCGCGCTGGTACTGGCGATCCTGGCGCCGCTCATCTCGCGCATGATCCAGCTCGCCGTCAGCAGGCGACGCGAGGCGCTCGCCGACGTGAGCGCGGTTGAGCTGACCCGGAACCCGGTCGGGCTGGCACGCGCCCTGCGCACGATCGCCGACGATCCGGAGGTGCTGGAGGTCGCCAACCGCGCGACGCAGCACCTCTACATCGTCAACCCGATCAAGAGCTTCGAGGAGCGGGCGAAGTCGATGTGGGATACCCATCCACCCATCGCGGAGCGGATTCGTGTCCTTGCCGCCCTGGCGGGCCAGTACGGCCAGGAGCTCCCCGCCGACCTGGCAATCGGTGCCGGCGTCGGTTGACGGTCGGCGGCCGCGATCGTTATCCTCTCCGGGCGGATGCGACCGTCAGAACGGATCTGCTGAGTCGGTCCTCAGCGATATCGGCGCCGAGGTAGCTCAGTCGGTAGAGCACCGCCCTGAAGAGGCGGGTGTCGTCAGTTCGATTCTGACCCTCGGCACCAATCGGCAATGCGTCGGCATCGGTCAAACGGGCGGAAGTGGCTCAGTTGGTAGAGCATCACCTTGCCAAGGTGAGGGTCGCGGGTTCGAGTCCCGTCTTCCGCTCCATTTTCATGCCCACCCTGCTAGCCTCGACGCGGAGTCGCTTGCCCCGTCGTCTAGTGGTAGGACAGCGGACTTTGGATCCGTGAACCGAGGTTCGAATCCTCGCGGGGCAGCCAGCAGCAAGGCGACGTGCCCGAGTGGTCAGGGAGCGGTCTGCAAAACCGTGTACACGGGTTCGATTCCCGTCGTCGCCTCCATCGCGTGCCGGAGTGGCGGAATGGCAGACGCAGCCGACTTAAAATCGGCCGCCCTGTAAAGGGTCTGGGGGTTCGAATCCCTCCTCCGGCAC